>DATKJN010000574.1:0-4346 GCA_035543655.1 Burkholderiaceae bacterium
CCGACCAGCACCACGGCCGTGCCGCTCATCTTTGCCGCGCGTGTGAGTTGCGCGGCGCATTCGCGCACCTGCGCCACCGACCCTGGCGCGGAGGTCAACGCGTCGGAAAACACGGTCTGGATCGAGTCGATGACGCAGAACTTCGGTTGCTCGGCTTCGATCGCCGCCAGGATGCGTTCGAGCTGGATCTCGGCCAGCACGCGCACCGGCGTTTCGCGCAGCCCGAGACGCCGCGCGCGCAGCGCCACCTGCGCGCCCGACTCCTCGCCGGTCACGTACAGCACCGGCATCGATTGCGCCAGACGCTCTGCCGCCTGCAACAACAGCGTGCTCTTGCCGATGCCGGGATCGCCGCCGATCAGCACCACACCGCCTTCGACGATGCCGCCGCCCAATGCGCGGTCGAGCTCGGCGAGCCCGGTGGGCGTGCGTTCGATCTCAGAGGCTTCGATCTCCGACAGCGTGGCCACCGGCTGCATCGGCGCGACGGCCTTGTAGCGGTGGCGCGGCGCCGAGCCGTTCTCGGCCACGCCTTCCTCCAGCGTGTTCCATTCGCCGCACTGCGGGCATTTGCCGAGCCACTTGGGACTGGTGCCGCCGCAGGCGGTGCAGGTGTAGACGGTCTTGTCGCGTGCCATCGCCGGCATTGTGCGGGCTGTACTGCCCACGCGTGTGCTGCCGGCGCGGCGCCGAGCCGCTGTAGCATCGCGGCCCCGCGCGCCGCGACACACGCCTTCACTGCTTGCGCCTGCTCGAATCGCCCCGTGTGCTGTTCTGGGTACCCACGCTGATCTGGGCCTCGACCTGGCACGTGATCCTCTACCAACTGGCCGAGGCGCCGCCGCTCAACTCGGTCGGTTGGCGGTTTCTGCTGGCCGGCCTGGTGTTGCTGGGCGTGGCGATCGTGCGTGGCGAACGCTGGCGCCTGGAGCCGCGCTGGCATGCATGGATGCTGTTGGCGGGTGTCGTGCAGTACAGCATCAACTACGGGGGCGTGTACGAGGCCGAGCGTCACATTCCGTCGGGCCTGGTCGCGGTGCTGTTCTCGTTGATGGTGTTCGGCAATGCGCTCAGCGGCTGGTGGCTGTTCGCACAACCGGTGACGCGGCGCTTCCTCGTGGCAGCCGCCTGCGGCGTGGTCGGCGTGGTGCTGATCTTCTGGCCCGAGGTGGTGGCCACCGGCGCGCGGCCGAACGCCGCGCTGGGCCTCGGGGTCGGGCTGCTGGCGGTGGTGATGGCTTGCAGCGGCAACGCGTTGACGCTGACGCTCACGCGGCGCGGCGTGCCGTTGCTGCCGCTGCTCGGCTGGGGCATGACCTATGGTGCGCTCGTGCTGTTGGCGATCGCGGCCGCGCAAGGCAGCCTCGGCGCCGTCGGCCACAGCTTCGCCTGGTGGGCCAGCCTGCTGTATCTCACGCTGTTCGGCACCGTGATCGCGTTCTTCGTCTACTTCCGACTCGCACAGCGAGTGGGACCGGCGCGCGCAGCGATGACCGGCGTGATGATCCCGCCGATCGCGCTCGCGATCTCGGCCGCGCTCGAAGGCTGGCGCCCGACGGCCTTGTCAGTGGCCGGTGTGGTGCTGTGCCTGGGCAGCGTGTTCGCTGCCACCCGGGCGCCCAAGCGCGCCGACACCTGAGCGTCTCATTCGTCGGCGCGCCGCGTCGACTTGAGCACGCCGCGCCGCGTCTTGTCCTGCAGGCGGCGCTCCTTCGACGCGCGCGTCGGCGCGGTGGCGATGCGCCGCCGCGGCAATTGGGCCGCGGCATCGATCAATGCGCGCAGCCGCTCCAACGCGGCGTCGCGGTTGCGCGGCAAGCTGCGGTGCTCCTGCGCTTTGATCGTGACCACGCCATCGGCGCTGATGCGCTGGTCGCTGCGTGCGCGCAGCCGCGCCTTCAGCGCATCGGGCAGGCTCGAGGCTTCGATGTCGAAGCGCAGCACCACCGCGTTCGACACCTTGTTGACGTTCTGGCCGCCGGCACCCTGCGCACGCACCGCCTCGAAGCGCACTTCGCGCGCGTCGAGAACGTACGCGATCCGCGGCATGCCGTTTCATCAAGCGATGCGCACCGGCACGCGGGGTGCCAGCGCGCACATCAGCTCGTAGGACACGGTCTGCGCCGAATGCGCCACCTCGTCGATCGGCAGCACGCTGCCGCGGGGCCCGGTACCCCACAAGGTGACTTCGCTGCCGACTCCGGCATCGGGCAGGCCATCGAGATCGACCGTGACCATGTCCATCGACACGCGGCCGACGGTGCGCGTGCGCTGACCGTTCACCAGCACCGGTGTGCCGCTGGGCGCATGACGCGGGTAGCCGTCGGCATAGCCGCAGGCCACCACGCCGATGCTCAAGCGCCGCTCGGCGCTGAACGTGTTGCCGTAGCCGACGGTGTCTCCGGCCTCGAGTTGCTGCACGGCGATGACCCGCGTGCGCAGCGTCATCGTCGCGCGCAGGTCCCAATGTGCGGCCGTGTGTTGCGGATGGTCCGGCGCGCCGCCGTACACCATGATGCCCGGGCGCACCCAGTCGGCCGCCGCCAATTGTGCGTGGCGCAGCACGGCAGCGCTGTTGGCCAGGCTGCGTTCGCCGTCGAGCCCCTCGGCCGCGCGTTCGAACACCGCCAGTTGTGCGGCCACGCCGCCGGCGCCGTCGGCGTCGGAGAAGTGCGTCATCAGCGAGATCTCGTCCACCTGCGGCAGCGCGTTCAGGCGCGCCCACGCGGCGCGGAACGCCGAAGGCGCAAATCCGAGGCGGTTCATGCCGCTGTTGAGCTTCAAGAACACGCGGTGCGGCTGTTGCGTCTTGTGCGCGGCCAGCCAGCCGATCTGCGCCTCGTGGTGCACGGTGTGCCACAGGTTCAGCCGCGAGCACAGCTCGAGGTCGCGTGGCTCGAAGCAGCCTTCGAGCAGCAGCACCGGGCCGCGCCAGCCGAGCGCACGGATCCGCTCCGCTTCGGCCAGGTCGAGCAGCGCGAAGCCGTCGGCAGATCGCAGGGCGTCGTACACCCGCTCGATGCCGTGGCCGTACGCATTGGCTTTGACCACCGCCCAAACCCGCGCGCCCAGCGCACGTGTGCGCGCCTGGCCCAAGTTGTGCGCCAGGGCGTCTTGGTGAATCAAGGCTTCGATCGGACGGGGCATGTGCGTCAGTGTGCCTCGACCTCGAAACGGGGGGCCGGACATTCCCGCGCCCGGGGCGGTTGCGGCGGTCCGAAGTCACGGGAGGGGCGGGGTGCGCGTGCTATAACGCGCGGCCCACGGCTGCACGCCGTTCGTGCGCCGTTGGGGGCGCCGCACACTGCAGAAGCGCATGAAAAAAGGCTTCTACACCATCATGTCGGCGCAGTTCTTCAGCTCGCTGGCCGACAACGCGCTGCTGGTTGGCGCCATCGAACTGCTGAAGAGCACCCAGGCCCCGGCCTGGCAGGTGCCGGCGTTGACGCCGATGTTCGCGTTGTTCTACGTGCTGCTGGCGCCGCTGGTCGGTGCATTCGCCGATGCGGTCCCCAAGGGCCAGGTGATGTTCGTGTCGAACACCATCAAGGTGGCCGGCTGCTTATTGATGCTCTTCGGCGGCCATCCCTTGATGGCCTATGCCGTGGTCGGGCTCGGTGCGGCGGCGTACTCGCCGGCCAAGTACGGCATCCTCACTGAACTGCTGCCGCCGTCGCAGCTGGTCAAGGCCAATGGCTGGATCGAGGGCCTGACGATCGCCTCGATCATCCTCGGCGTGCTGCTCGGCGGCCAGCTCGTCGGGCCGAGGGTGGCGCCGATGCTGCTGGGCTTCGATCTGCCGAGCTTCGACACCAGCGTCGACACCCCGCCCGAGGCGGCGATCGCGTCGATCGTGCTGCTGTACATCGTGGCGGCGATCTTCAACCTGTACATCCCGCGCACCGACGCGCCGTTGCAGCCGCTGCGCATCAGCGTGGTCGAGCTGGTCACCGACTTCAGCCAGTGCAATGCGCGGCTGTGGGCCGACAAGCTGGGTCAGATCTCGCTCGCCACCACCACGCTGTTCTGGGGCGTGTCGGGCAACCTGCGCGTGATCGTGTTCGCCTGGGCCGCCGCTGCCTTGGGCTACGGCACGACGCAGGCCTCGTCGCTGGTTGGCGTGGTGGCGATCGGCACCGCGATCGGCGCAGTGGTGGCGTCGTGGTTGATGCGACTTGAACACGCCACCCGCGTGATCCCGCTCGGCGTGGCCATGGGCCTGCTGGTCATCGGCCTGAACTTCATCCGCGAGGCCTGGATCGCCGCCCCGTTTCTCGTCATGCTGGGCGCGATCGGCGGTTTCATGGTGGTGCCGATGAACGCGCTGCTGCAGCACCGCGGCCACA
>DATKJN010000575.1:0-3144 GCA_035543655.1 Burkholderiaceae bacterium
ACAAGCAGGGTGCCGCGGCACTGCACAAGGCCTATCCGGAAATCGAAGTCAGCGCGCGTCTGGCCACCGCTGCCTGAGCGGCGAGACACACGCTGTTCCAGGAGCTACCGCCGCCCTGCCTCCACCAACTTCACCAGCGCATACAGCGCCTGGTTCGCCGGCGTCGGCACGCCGAGCGCCGCGCCGCGGCGCGCCACCGTGCCGTTGAGGTGATCGATCTCGCTGCGCTTGCCGCGCGCCATGTCCTGCGCGGTGGACGAGTGCTGGCTCGGCATCGTCGCGGCGAGCCGCTGCATCGCTTGCAGCGACGCGTCGAGGTCGAGCTTCACGCCATCGGCGTTGGCCACCGCCACCACTTCGCGCACGACAGCGCGCTGCAACTCGACGACATCGGGCACCGCGGCCATCACGCCATAGGGCAGCTGCGCCAACCCCGAGATCGCGTTGTACGCACAGTTGAGCAGCAGCTTGCTCCACAGCTCGGCCATCACGTCGGGCGAGATCTTCACCGGCACGTCGGCCGTGGCGAACAGCTCCACGGCTGCCTGCAGTCGCTGCTGCAGCGCGGCGTCGTTGGCCTGCGCGGCGTTGAGCGGGCCGATCACCAGCTCGCCGCGGCCGTTGTGCTTGACCACACCGGGCTCGGGCATCGCAGTGGCCACGTAGACCACCGTCGGCACGACGGTGCCCTTTACCAGCCGTGCCAGCGTGGGTGCGTTGTCGACGCCGTTCTGCAGGCTCATCACCAGCGCATCGGCTCTCAGGTGCGGCGCGATATCGCGGCCCGCGGTTTCAGTGTCGGTGGACTTCACGCAGAACAGCACCAGGTCGGCCTCGCGCACCGCGCCGATGTCGGTGCTGGCGCCCAGGCGCACGGCCTCGACCGTGCCGCCCTTGTGCAGCTGCAGGCCGTGCTGCTGAATGGCCGCCACGTGCGGCGCGCGGCCGATCAACGTGACGCGGTGGCCGGCGCGCGCCAGCACGGCGCCGTAGTAGCTGCCGACGGCACCGGCGCCGACGACGACGATGGAGGGGAAGGCAGATGGCATGTCAAGGCTCGCCGCGGCGTGAACGATAGCGATTCGTCGAGCGGCGCGTGCGGCCCTTACGCCCGCCGAGCCTGGCAAAGCTCGCGCGCTGCGTGCACCAGCGCATCCACCGAGATGCGCGCCTGCGCCTCCAGCGAGGCTGCATAGCCCACCGGGATGCGCGGCGCACCCAGTCGCGCCACGCGGCAGGCGGTGTGCTCGGCCACCGTGGCGGCCACCTCGGCGCCGAAGCCGCCGACCTGCACGGCTTCGTGGGTCACCAGCAGGCGCTGCGTGCGCGCCACGTCGGCGAGCACGGTGTCGCGATCCCACGGCCACAGCGCGCCCAGATCGATCACGCTGGCATCGATGCCTTCGCGCTGCAACACCTCGGCGGCCTGCAGCACGGTGTGCACGGTGGCCGACCAACTCACGATCGTGAGCTGCATGCCGCGCCGCCGCACCTGCGCACGCCCGATGGTGGCGGCCCGCTCGACATCCACCTCGCCGCGCGTGCCCCACAGCTCCTTGTGCTCCATGTAGACCACCGGGTCGTCGGACTTCAGCGCGGCGCGCAGCATCGAGTAGTTGTCTTGCGGCGTGCTGGGCGTGAGCACCACCACGCCGGGCAGGTGCGCGAACCACGCTTCGAGCGATTGCGAATGCTGCGCCGCCGACGCGCTCCACACGCCGATCGGCAGCCGCATCACCAGGGGCACGCGGCCCTGGCCGCCGAACATGAAGCGGTTCTTCGCCGCCTGGTTCACGATCTCGTCCATCGCGCACAGCGCGAAGTCGGCCACGCGCATCTCCACCACCGGCTTCAAGCCGGCGAGCGCCATGCCGACGCCGGCGCCGACGATGGTGGCCTCGCTGATCGGCGTGTCGATCACGCGATCGGCGCCGAACTCTGCGATGAGGCCTTTGTACTGACCGAAGATGCCGCCGCGACCCAGGTCTTCGCCGAGCGCGACGATGCGCGGGTCGTCGCGCATCGCCGCGGCCAGCGCTGCGGCGCCGGCCTCCGCGTAACTCATCACCGCCACGCGTCGCTCCCCACGGTCTGCACGTCGGTGAATGCGGCCTTCGCATCCGGTGGCGGCGACTCTTCGGCAAAGCGCTGCGCCGCCGCAATCTCGGCGCGGGCGTCGGCATCGATGCGGTCCACGTCTTCACGGCGTGCGCCGAGCGCGATCAAACGCTGGCGCGCGCGTTGCAGCGGGTCGCCGGCACGCGCGGCGTCGATGTCGGTCGCGGCGCGATACGCCTGGCCGTCGACCGACACGTGGCCCTTCACGCGCCAGGTGAGCGCGTGCAGCAGCTGAGGCCCGCTGCCGGCGCGCACGGTCTCGATCAAGCGCTGCGCGAGCGTGGACACCGCGGCCACGTCGTTGCCATCGCACGCGTCGCTTGGCACGCCGATCGCGCGCGCCCGCGCCGCCGCGCCCTCCCCCGCGGTCATCGCAGCGGTGTCGGTGGTGGCCGAGTAGCGGTTGTCTTCGCAGACGAACAGCAGCGGCAGCTTGTAGACCGCCGCCCAGTTGAGCGCCTCGAGAAACGGCCCGCGGTTGATCGCGCCATCGCCGAAGAAGCAGGCCACGAGGTGCGGCCGATGCTGGATCTTCAGCGCCTGCGCGGCGCCGCAGGCGATCGCCAGACCGGCCGCCACGACACCGTTGGCGCCGAGCATGCCGACCGAGAAGTCGGCGATGTGCATCGAACCGCCCTTGCCGCCGTTGTGGCCGCCGGCGCGGCCGTACAGCTCGGCCATCATCTTGTTCACGTCGGCGCCCTTGGCCAGCGTGTGGCCGTGGCCGCGATGCGTGCTGGTGAGCAGGTCTTCGCGCTGCAGGTGCGCGCACACGCCGGCGGCCACCGCTTCCTGGCCGATCGACAGATGCAGCGGACCGCGCACCTTGGCACTGCCCGTGCTGGCGGCGCCAAAGGCCTGCACGCCACCGAGGCTGGCTTGTTCAGCCGCCTCTTCGAATGCACGGATGCGCGCCATCGTGCGGTACAGCGCGCTCAAGGATGAAATCGACAACCAATGCCTCCGACGAACCGCGCGCCCATGCGGCGCGCCGGCGCATTGTCGCCAATGTGCTCAAGCGGTCGC
>DATKJN010000576.1:0-2854 GCA_035543655.1 Burkholderiaceae bacterium
GCGGCAACAAATCCGGATGCGCGGCATCGGCGGCGCCGACGAAGGCACGCCGCACCAGCTCCTCGATCGGTGCATAGGACAGGCCGCGCTGCACCGCCAGCTCCGCCAACGGCTCGAGCACACGCCGCAGGGCGGCCAGCAAGGCCTCCTGCTCGTTCATCTCTCCTGACGCGTTGCGCTCGCTCATGGGCAAACGGGGTCCGTTCGTCAGGGCTGGCGGCGGCTGGCCCTGGATGGATGGTGCACTGCTTGGGTCTTCTGAAGTATGGGCCATCTGCACATGCCCTGCCGCCCTGTCACAACTGGCACCACTCGCCTGGGTGTGGTCAAACCCTGAAACAAAATCACGCTTTATGCCGCCCGCTGCCCAACGGCGCTGGATCGCCCATCTCGACATGGACGCTTTTTATGCGTCGGTGGAGCTGCTGCGTTATCCCGAACTCGCCGGCCAGCCAGTGGTCATCGGGGGCGGGCGGCGCCACCAGCCGCGCATGCGCGATGACGGCACGCGTGAATTCGTCACGCTGGCCACTTACAAGGGGCGCGGCGTGATCACGACCGCCACCTATCCGGCGCGCGATTACGGCGTGCGCTCGGGCATGGGCCTGATGAAGGCCGCGCAACTCGCGCCGCAGGCCGTGCTGCTGCCGGTGGACCACGATGAATACAAGCGCTACTCGCGGCGCTTCAAGGCCGCAGTGGCCGAGGTGGCACCGCACATCGAGGACCGCGGCATCGACGAGATCTACATCGATCTCACCGAGGTGCCGGGTGCGCAGGATTCGCTCGGCCACGATCCGTTCGGCGGCGTGCGCGCGATCGCACTGGACATCAAGAACAACGTGCGCCGCGCCACCGGCTTGAGCTGTTCGATCGGCCTGACGCCGAACAAGCTGCTGTCGAAGATCGCCTCCGACCTCGACAAGCCCGACGGGCTGACGATCGTCACGCGCGACGACCTGCCCAAACAGATCTGGCCGTTGCCGGTGCGGCGCATCAACGGCATCGGCCCGAAGGCCGCGCTCAAGCTGGCGCAACTCGGCATCACGCGCATCGGTGAGATCGCCGAGCGCGACACGGCGTTCCTGATCGAGCACTTCGGCGGCCGCTACGGCAGCTGGCTGCACCACGCGGCGCACGGCATCGACGAGCGGCCGGTGGTCACGCTCAGTGAACCGGTGTCGATGAGCCGCGAGACCACGTTCGATCGCGACCTGCATGCCAAGGCCGATCGCGCCGAGCTGTCGCGCGTGTTCACCGATCTCGCCGATCAGGTGGCGCGCGACCTGCAGCGTTCGGGCTATGCCGGGCGCACCATCGGCATCAAGCTGCGCTTCGACGACTTCAAGACCGTGACGCGCGACCTCACGCTCCCGCATCCGGTCAACGACCTGCCCGCCATCCGCCGTGCCGCCGGCCAGTGCCTGAAGCGCGTGGACCTGACGCGTCGCATCCGCTTGCTCGGCGTGCGCGCCGGCACGCTGGTGCGTGCCCGCGATCTGCCGGCCGCGCCGGCTCCCGGCGCGGCGCCGGAGCGCGAGCTGTTCGGCGGCGATTGAGCCGGCGTCAGCTGCGCGTCGGCAGGCGCCACAACCACACCGCCACCGCGGTGCAGATCACCGCCGGCAGCCAGGCCACGCGCGCCGGCAGCGTGAACGCGGCCCACACCGAGCCGAGCGCCATCATCACGGTGGCCAGCTGCTTGGCACGCAACGGCACCGCGCGCCGTTCGCGCCAGTCGCGCACTATCGGACCGAAGCGCGGATGTTCGAGCAACCAGCGTTCGCAGCGCTCGCTGCCGCGCGAAAAACAGAACGCGGCCAGCAACACGAACGGCGTGGTCGGCAGCAACGGCACGAAGATGCCGACGAGGCCGGTGACCAGCGCCAGCGCGCCGGCAGTCGCCCACAGCACGCGCTGCCAGCGTGCACGCTCGGCCCGCGGCGAGGCGTTGGGGTGCATGCGCGATGGTATCGGCCTGCGCGCCGAACTCGCGCCAGCGCCGACGGCGACAATGCCGCACGTGAGCGCCAGCCGAGACCGGTAGCATCGCGCCCGAGGAGAAGCCCGACATGCCGGTGATCACCCACATCGAAGACCTGCGCGTGCTGGCGCAAAAGCGCGTGCCGCGCATGTTCTACGACTATGCCGACTCGGGGTCCTGGACCGAGAGCACCTATCGCGCCAACGAAAGCGACTTCGCCAAGATCAAGCTGCGCCAGCGCGTGGCGGTGAACATGGAAGGGCGCAGCACCGCGACCCAGATGGTCGGCATCGACGTGGCGATGCCGGTGGCGATCGCACCCACCGGGCTCACCGGCATGCAGCACGCCGATGGCGAGATCCTGGCCGCCAAGGCCGCCGAAGCGTTCGGCATCCCGTTCACGCTCAGCACGATGAGCATCTGCTCGATCGAAGACGTGGCGGCGCACACGAAGGCGCCTTTTTGGTTTCAGCTCTACGTGATGCGCGACCGCGACTTCATCGGCCGCCTGATCGACCGCGCCAAGGCGGCGAAGTGCGGCGCGCTGGTGCTGACGCTGGACCTGCAGATCCTCGGCCAGCGCCACAAGGACCTGAAGAACGGCTTGAGCGCGCCGCCCAAGCTGACGATCCCCAACCTGATCAACATGGCCACCAAGCCACGCTGGTGCATCGGCATGCTGGGCACGCCGCGGCGCCAGTTCGGCAACATCGTCGGCCACGTGAAGGGGGTGGCCAACATGGGCAGCCTGTCGGAGTGGACGGCCACGCAGTTCGACCCGCGCCTGAACTGGGGCGACGTGGAGTGGATCAAGCAGCGCTGGGGCGGCAAGCTGATCCTCAAGGGCATCCAGGACGTCGAAGACGCGCG
>DATKJN010000577.1:0-6428 GCA_035543655.1 Burkholderiaceae bacterium
GCGACGCCGGTGTCGAGCACCAGCAGCAGCGCCAGCGGTCCGAGCAGCCAGGCCAGCAGCTTGCGCTGCAGCCGCGGCTCAGGCTTGCCCATCGGGCCGGTCCATCAGGTAGCCCATGCCGCGCACCGTGCGGATCTCGCAGCCGAGCGGCTCGAGCTTCTTGCGCAGCCGGTACACGTTGACCTCGATCGCGTTGTCGGCCACGTCGTCGCCGAAGCCGTACAGGTGGTTCACCATCTGCGCCTTGCTGACGACACGGCCGGCGCGCATCAGCAGGATCTCGAGCACCGCCAGTTCGCGCGGCGACAGGTCGAGCGGCCGCTTGTCGCAGTAGACGCGGCGCCCCACGGTGTCGAAGCGCAGCGGCCCGTGGTCGAGGAATGGCGTCGAGTTGGTGCTCCGGCGCAGCAGCGCGCGCACGCGCGCCTCCAGTTCGGGCAGGTCGAACGGCTTGGCCAGGTAGTCATCGGCACCGAGGTCGAGGCCGCGCACGCGATCTTCCAGCGTGTCGAGCGCGGTCAGGATCAGCACCGGCAGCATCGACTTGCGCGCGCGCAGCCGGCGCAACACGTCCAGGCCGTTCAAGCCCGGCAGGCCGATGTCGAGGATCGCGAGGTCGTAGATGCCGAGCGCGATGGCGTGGTCGGCGTCGTCGCCGCTGGCCACGATGTCGACTGCATGCGCCGACTGCACGAGCGTGCGCGACAGCGCGTCGGCCAGCACCTTGTCGTCTTCCACCAGCAGGATGCGCATCGCACGGGACCCTACGTACCTGTGCGCATGCTAACGGCAGTCGCGCGGGCGCCTCAGCCGCCGCTGCGCCGCAGCGCGCGCAGTTGTTGCACCTGCCGCACGCACATCGCCGCGTGGCCGACGCCGAGCAGCAGAAAGCCGGCTTCGGTGCCGAGGTGCTGGCTGACCACACCACCGGCCACCGCACCGGTGATGCCGCCCGCCGTGGGCGCCAACGAGCTCAAGCCGCCGATGCGGCCGCGGCCGTGGCGCTGCATCAGCTCGCCGAACCGCGTGGTGCTGGTCACGCCCTGCAGGCCGACGCCGACACCCATCAGCGCGGCGCCGAACCACAGCGCAGCCGCGCTGTGGCCGAAGCCGAACAGCAGCGACTGCGCAAGCAGCATCACGAACGCCAACAAGTAGCGCTGCTCGAAGCGCCAGCGCGCGACCAGCGTGCCGCCGGCGACCAGAGTGGCGACGTACAACGCCCCTTGCAGCGTGATCAAACCCGCCGCGGCCTGCAGCGACATCGCGTACTCGCGCATCGCCAGTGGAATCGAGAACACCACGAAGTACGCCACGCTCATCTGCGCCAGGCCGTCGATCACCGTGGTGCGGCGGAAGTCGGTGTCCTTTCGCAAGAGCGCGATCTGTCCCTTGATGCGCACCAGCAGCGGCGCGTCGCCGGCCTGGCCCGCCACGCCCGATCGGCGCTTCAACACGCGGCGGCCGACGAAGAACGCCAGCAGCAGCGTCGCCGACACCAGCAGGAACAGCGCGGTGAAGCCGAGCGACGACACCACCGCGGCCGACACCGCGGGGCCGATGAAGGCCAGACCGAGCATGAACGCACCGCGGTTCCAGCCGGCCTTGGCGGGCCCGAGGCTCGGCAGCATGGCGAGGAACTCGGTCTGGATCGGCACGGTGCGAAACGGCAGCACGAGGCCGAGCAGCGCCGCGCCGCCGATCACCAGCCACGGCGTGTGCAGCAGCGGCAGCAGCAGGTACAGCAGCGCGGCCGCCGCGGCACCGCGCAGGAACATCGTGCGGCTGCCGTGGCGATCGATCCACGCGCCCATCGGCAGCGCCATCAGCAGCACGCCGAGGTATCCGAGGCCGCCGACGATGCCCACCTGCCACGGTTGCGCATGCGCGGCCACCGCATAGAGCGGCATCGCCACGCGCGACAGCCCGTTGATGGTGCCCACCATCAGCCCGAGGCTCAGCAGCGCGGGCAGATGAGGGACGGTGTGGTCCTGCGGGCCTTCAGGCGTGGGCAAGTGCGGCGTTGGTGTGGGCGAAACGGCGCAATTGTGCGTCGGTGCCACCGAACGCCAGCTCGATCGCCAGCAGGCGCTTGAACCAGTGGCTGAACTGCAGCTCGTCGGTCATGCCGATGCCGCCATGCAGTTGCATCGCTTGCTGCGCGACGAAGCGGCAGCCCTGCCCGATCACCACCTTGGCCGCGGCCAGCGCGCGCGTGCGCGTGATGTCGTCGGCGTCGTGGCAGCGCAGCGCGGCGAGCCACATCATCGAACGCGCCTGTTCGAGGTGCACCAGCATCTCCACCGCGCGGTGCTGCAGCGCCTGGAAGCGGCCGATCGGCTGGCCGAACTGCTGGCGCGTCTTCAGGTACTCCACCGTCTCGTCGATCGTGGCCTGCATGATGCCCACCGCTTCGGCGCAGATCGCGGCCAGCGTGGCGTCGTAGGCGCGCTGGATCGCCGGCATCGCGCGGCCCGGCGCACCGACGCGTGCCGACGCGGGCAGCTTGACGTCGGTGAATATGAGCTCGGCGGCGCGGCGGCCGTCGATGGTGGCGCAACCCCGCACGTGCACACCGGGCGTGCCGCGCGCCACGCGGAACACCGACACGCCTGGTGTCGCCGCCGCGTCACCCGAGTCGCGCGCGCTCACCAGCCACTCGTGGGCGACGCCGGCACCCGGCACCACGGCCTTGCGGCCGTTGAGCACGAAGTCGCCGCCCTTGGCTTGAACGCCCATCTCGACGAACGCCACCTCGCCGCGCCCGGCGGCCTCCTGGTGCGCCACCACGACCAGGCGCTCGCCGCTCGCGATGGCGGGCAGCAAGGCGGCGCTCGCCGCGTCATCGCCGAGCGCGTTCAACAACACGGTCGCCGTCACTGCCACGTCGAGCCACGGCTCGACCAGCAGGGCCGGACCGGCGGCCTGCATCGCGAGCGCGGTCTCGATCGGCCCCTGCGCCAGGCCGCCATGCGCCTCGGGCACCAGCAGGCCGAGCAGGCCGAGCTCGGCCAGCCCGCTCCAGACCTTGGCGTCGAAGCCGTCGGCGCTCTTCAACACGCTCTTGCGCAACTCGAAGCCGTAGCTGCCGCGCACGAAGCGCTCGACGGCGTCGCGCAGCTGCTGTTGTTCGTCGGTGAGGTCGAAGTTCATGTCAGCGCCTCACAGCTCGAGGATCATCTGCGCCACGATGTTCTTCTGGATCTCGTTGGAGCCGCCGAAGATCGTGACCTTGCGCATGTTGCAATAGGTGGCCGCCAGCGGCGCCGCATAGTCAGGGCCGACGCGTTCACCGTCGTAGTCCAGACTCATCGCCGCGCGGTCGAACGGCAATGCGTACACGCCAGCCGCCTGCATCATCAACTCGGTGATCGCCTGCGTGATCTCGGTGCCCTTGATCTTGAGGATCGACGCTTCCGGACCCGGCGCCCGCTTCTCGGCCTCGGACGCCAGCACGCGCAAGTTGGTGATCTCGAGCGACATCAGGTCGATCTCGACCTGCGCCAGACGCGCGGCGAACAGCGGATCCTCGAGCAGCGGCCGCCCGTTCAGCGATTCGCTGGCCGCGATGCGCTTCAGGCGTGTCAGGTTGCGCTTGGAGTTACCGGTGCCGGCGATGCCGGCGCGCTCGTGGCCGAGCAGGAACTTGGCACAGGTCCAACCCTTGTTCTCTTCACCGACCAGGTTGGTGACCGGCACGCGCACGTCTTCGAGCCACACCTCGTTGACCTCGTGCGCGCCGTCGAGCGTGATGATCGGCCGCACGGTGATGCCGGGCGTCTTCATGTCGATCAGCACGAAGCTGATGCCGCGCTGCGCCTTCGCCTCGGGATCGGTGCGCACCAGGCAGAACATCCAGTCGGCGTGCTGGCCGAGCGTGGTCCAGGTCTTCTGTCCGTTGATCAGGTAGTGGTCGCCGTCGCGCACGGCGCGTGTCTTCAGCGACGCGAGGTCCGAACCGGCGCCGGGCTCCGAGTAGCCCTGGCACCACCACACCTCGCCGGAGATGATGCCCGGCAGGTGGCGCTGCTGCTGCTCGGGCGTGCCGAACGCCATGATCACCGGCGCCACCATCTTCACGCCGAACGCCAGCTGCTGCGGTGCGCCGTAGGCGGCGCATTCCTCGTCGAAGATGAAGCGCTGGATCGGATTCCAACCGGTGCCGCCGAACGCCTTCGGCCAGCCGGGCGCGCCCCAGCCCCTCTTGTGCAGCGCGCGCTGCCAGGTGCGGATGTCGTCGGGCGTTGCGCTCAAGCCGGCGAGGATCTTGTTGCGCGTGGCCTCGGGCACGTGGCCGCGCAGGAACGCGCGCACCTCGTCGCGAAACGCTTGTTCCTCGGCGGTGAAGTTCAGGTCCATGGCCACTCCCGATCGCGTGCGGCCGATTCTGCTCCGTGCGGGTGGAAAAGCGCTTTCGCTCAGGTGACACGCGGGCCGCGTGCGTCCGCGCGTCAGCCTTCTTCCATCGCCGGCGGTTCCTGCTGCGGCGTGCCGGGCCACGGCCGCTCGACGAACGCGAACACCGCGCTCGAACGCAGCACGTGGCGCTCGCCGACCTTGAGGTCGCAGTTGGCATAGGCCAGGCGCTGGCCCATGCGCGTGACGCTCACGTGGGCCTCGAGCCAGTCGCCGAGTCGCGCACCGGACAGGAAGTCGGCCGTGAGCGACACCGTCACCTGCGCCTGGCGGCGCCCGCGCGCGATGGCCACGTTGCGGCCGAGTGCGCCGTCGGCCACCGTGGCCAGCATGCCGCCGTGCGCGACGCCGCCGAAATTCAGGTGGCGTTCTGCCACGCGCAGCGCCACCACCATGCTGCCGTCGGGCAAGGTCTTGCCGTACACGGGGCCGAGCTGCTTGAAGTAGCCGCCACCGACCTGCAACAGCTCGAAGCCATCGGGCACGGCATCGGCATTGTTCGGGGCGGACTCGGGCATGACGAGCATTTACACCGTGCAGGGGCGTCGCTAGGATCATACCGGCGCTTCTAAACACGGTTCTGCCCATCGGAGGCGTGCGTGACCTGCGCGACACCGCATGAGCAACTACGAGCAATTCATCGGCACGCGACCGGTCGCGCCTCAACATGCATTCGACGAAGCCGCGCTCGCGCGCTACCTGCGCGGGCGCATCGAAGGGTTCGGCGACGACCTGCGGGTCGAGCAGTTCAAGGGCGGCCAGTCCAACCCCACGTTCCTGCTGACCGCAGGCGGCAGGCGTTTTGTCCTGCGCCGCAAGCCGCCGGGCGATCTGCTGCCCTCCGCGCACGCGGTCGACCGCGAATTCCGCGTGATCAGTGCGCTTGCCGAAACCGAGGTGCCGGTGGCCCGCGCGCACCTGCTGTGCGAAGACCCGGCCGTGATCGGCGCGATGTTCTACGTGATGGACTACGTGGAAGGCCGCGTGTTGTGGGATCCGCGCCTGCCCGATCTCACGCCCGTGCAGCGGCGCACGCACTATGCCGAGCTCGGTCGCGTGATCGCGGCGCTGCACAAGGTCGACTATGCAGCCGTCGGCTTGAGCGACTACGGCAAACCGGGCAACTACATTCAACGCCAGGTCGCGCGCTGGACCAAGCAGTACAAGGCCGCCGAGACCGAGACGATCGAGGCCGTCGACCGCCTGATTCACTGGCTGCCGGAACGCATCCCGCCCGACGACGAGACCGCGATCGTGCACGGCGACTACCGCTTCGACAACGTGATCTTCCATCCCACCGAGCCGCGCATCCTGGCTGTGCTCGACTGGGAGCTGTCGACGCTCGGCCATCCGCTGGTCGATTTCGCCTACCACTGCATGACCTGGCGCATGCAAAGCGCCGAGGGCTCGCGTGGCCTCGCCGGCGCTGACCTCGCCGCGCTGGGCATCCCCGGCGAGCAGGACTATCTGCAGACCTACCTCAAGGCCACCGGCCGGGCGGCCGACAGCGTGAGCGACGAACACTGGACCTACTACATGGTGTTCAACATGTTCCGGCTGGTCGGCATCCTGCAAGGCATCATGAAACGCGCGCTGCAGGGCAACGCATCGAACGCGCAGGCGTTGCAAGCCGGCCGGCGCGCGCGCCCGCTGGCCGAGCAGGCCTGGGCACTGGCGCAGCAATCCACACGTTGAAAGCGGGCACACCCATGGATATGAAAGGCAAGGTCATCGTCGTCACCGGCGGCGCATCGGGCATCGGCGCGGCCCTGCTGCGCCGCTTCGCGAAGGAGCAACCGGCCGGTCTGGTGGTGGCCGACTTGAACCATGATGCGGCGCAGGCCATCGCCAATGAAGTCGGCGGCATCGCGGTGCGCACCGATGTGTCGAAAGAGCGCGAGGTGCAGGCGCTGATCGCGCAGGCCACGCAGCGTTTCGGCCGCGTCGACGTGTTGTGCTCCAACGCCGGCATCGCCACCGGCGGCGGCGTCGATGCACCCAATGCCGACTGG
>DATKJN010000578.1:0-2840 GCA_035543655.1 Burkholderiaceae bacterium
GCCTCCTTGGCGGCAACGATGTCGGCACCCGCCTTGCGCGCCCGCACGTCGCGCAACACCAGGTAGGCGGTGGGCCGCCAACGCAGGGCCATCGGGCCGTTCACGGTGACCTCCATGCCGAGCGCGCGCGACGCCGCCTCCTCGATCTTCGCCTTGTGCGCGCTGGGGTCGAGCAAGGCCATCATCGCGACCAGCGCGGTGGCGAGCAGCACCACCAGGGTCAGCGCGATGCGTTGCGCGATGCGAGGAATACGAGGCATGAGCGGGCCCTTTGCCTCGCATGAGCAAACGGCGCGCCCGCGGCACACGCATTGCCCTGCAGCCATGGACCGCACACACAATGCAGCTCGCCGGCCCTCAAGCACGCCACGTCTGGGCCCATCCGGGCTCGTTCCTGCTGCAAACGCTCAAGGCGTTTCGTGCCAACCAGGGCCTGCTGCTGGCCGGCGCGGTGGCGTATTACGCGCTGCTGTCGATCGTGCCGCTGCTGATCCTGATCGTGATCGCGCTGTCGCACGTGATCGAGCCGGCTGAACTGATGGGCACGATCGGGCGCTATCTGGGTTGGCTGCTGCCTGGGCAGTCGCAGGCGATCGTCCTCGAACTGAACAAGTTCGTGACGCACCGCGAGTTCATCGGCTGGGTGCTGCTGGCCACGATGCTGTTCTTCAGCTCGCTCGCCTTCACCGTGCTGGAAAACGCGATGTCGGTGATCTTTCTGCACCGCGTGGCCGTGCGGCGGCGTCACTTTGCGGTGTCGGCGTTGCTGCCCTATGCCTACATCCTGGCGCTCGGCGTCGGCCTGCTGCTGGTCACGCTGGTCACCGGCAGCCTGCAAGCGATGGGCGACGAGAGCGTCGGGCTGTTCGGCCGCGACTGGTCGCTGCGTGGCCTGTCGGGCGTGATGCTCTACCTGCTCGGCTTCGTCGGCGAGGTGTTCGTGCTGGCCTCGGTGTACCTGGTGATGCCGGTGGGCCGGCTGGCGCTGCGCCACGCGCTGCTCGGCGCCATCACGGCCGCTGCGTTGTGGGAGCTGTCGCGCCACCTGCTGGTGTGGTACTTCAGCACGCTGTCGCAGGTGAGCGTGGTGTACGGCTCGCTCACCACCGCCATCGTGGTGCTGCTCAGCCTCGAGGTCGCGGCCACGCTGCTGCTGTTCGGCGCGCAAGTGATCTCGGAGTACGAACGCATCGAGACCGGTCGCAGCGAAGCCGAGCCGCGACCGTTTCGCACCGGATAGCGCACCGGTCGGTTGCCTCAGTCGAGCGCACCGCCTCGGGCGCGTAGGCCAAAGCCTACGGCCACGGGCGGCCCTGACCGCTATCGATGCACCGCACCGGGCGCCTACGCTGTCTGCACGGACCCAATGCGGAACGCAGGAGGCATTCATGCACATCGAGCCGACCAGTCACGAGAACGGCCTGTCGGGCAAGGTCTATACGTACGAGGGCGACTTCGACGTCGGCGACGACGCGATCACGTGGAATGCCAAGGTCACCCATGCGCAAGAACAGCCGCGCGTGGTCACCGGCATGATTCCCGTCACATCGCCGGCCTTGGCCGCCATCGCCGACAAGGTGGTGCGCGATGCGATCGTCAAGAGCATCGATGCCAACGGCGCTCTGAAGACCACGGCCACAGCCGCTCCGGCGACGCTGCCGAGCGCCCAGCCGGTGCGCTCGCAACTGCACGACGCGCTCGAGATGTTCGTCGGCGAGTGGCGCGCGGAGGGCCGTGCATACGGCAGTTCCACGCAGTCGATCGCCGACCCCAAGGCCGATGCGAAAACCTGGAAGAGCACCCATTCGGCGCGCTGGCACACCGGGCGCTTTTTTCTCGTCCACGACGAGAAGGCCCACGTCGGCGCCGACCCGTTCGACACGATGAGCGTGATGGGTGTCGACGCCCACAGCGGCCGATTGTTCGCCGCCGCGTTCGAGAATCACGGCTTCGAGCGCCGCTACGAGGTCAATGTCGATGGACGGCGCTGGACCTTCGAGGGCCCGACCGAACGTGCGCTGATCGACTTCAGCGCCGATGGCCGCACCCAGCGCATCGTGTGGGAGTGGAAGCCGCGCGACCGTTGGCTGCCGCTGTGCGATCGCACCGCGGTGCGCGCAGACTGACGCGATCCGCGCAAACGCAGCGCCCCGGCGCGCACGGCCGACCGTCGCGCGACGGCGATTGGCCGCTGGCGACTTCGCGGGATCAACCCGCCGCGCTCGACGCCGAACGTTCGCCGTCGGCCGCATCTCGCACATCGCCTGACGCATCCTGCGCCGCGGCGGATGGCCGCACAGCGAGTGGTTGACCGCCGAGGCCGCGCTCGCGTGCGAGCCCGTCGTGGCGGGTGCGGAACGCGTGGCGTGCCAAGCCCGCGCCGATCGCCATGCCGGCGGCGGACAGCAGCAGGCCGGGCACGCCGCGCTGTGCCATGCCGCTGGCCAGCAGCGCGGCGCTGGCCGTCATGCCGAGCAGTTGCGTGCCCGGCGCGGGCCCTCCAACGATCGGCGACGGCGTCCGGGCGTCGCCGCTCGCGCCATCGCCCGGCGCCGACGGCATGCCGTCGGGTGTGTCGATCACTGCGAGGCGCAACTCCACGCGTTCGACCCCTTTCACGCCTTCGACCGCACGCTGCAACTGGGCTCGCTCGGCCGCCAGCACGCAACCGCTCAGCACCACCGCGCCGTCTCGCGCGCGCACGCGGGCCGCATGCGGGTGCGTGACCCAGCGGCCCAGTTCATCGCGCACGCGCTGCTCGAGCGCGCGGTCGGTCGGCGAGTCGCGGTGCAGCCGTTGGCGCGCGTCGGCGGCCACTCGGTCGCGCAGATCGCGCCAGC
>DATKJN010000579.1:0-3040 GCA_035543655.1 Burkholderiaceae bacterium
TTGGCCCGGGAGCGCGCGGCCGGGGACGGCGCGCGTGCGATCGGGCGTTCGGCTGTACAGGGGCACACGCTTCATCGTCACCGGCTCCCGCAACGCGCAGATGCGTTGCGAGCCCTCAAGGTACCACGACAGCGCCGGCCGTGCACCTGAACCGCCGGCATCCCCGCTGCCCGTTTCGGATACCGGGGCCCACGAAGTGTGCCGATCCGCGATCGGCGGTCCAATGCCGTCTGGCGGAATGCCCGCCATGTCGGTGGATGATTGGCCGTTCGACACCAAGCGCCGACGCGCCGCCCTTCATGCCCTGGATCGACACCCATTGCCATCTCGACGCCGGTGAGTTCGACGCCGACCGCAGCGCGGTCTGGCAACGCGCGCGCGCCGCCGGCGTGACGATGGCGGTGATCCCGGCGGTCGCCGCGCCCACGTTCGACGCGGTGCGGGCCTTGGCCCACGAACTGCAGGTGGCCTACGCGCTCGGCATCCACCCGTTGTGCGTCGACCGCGCCGAGCCGATGCATCTGGAGCAGTTGCAGGACGCGCTGCGCCGCCATGCCGACGACCCGCGGCTGGTCGCCGTGGGCGAGATCGGCCTCGACTGGTTCGTGCCGGGGCTCGACCGCGAACGCCAGCAGCAGTTTTACATCGCGCAGCTCAAGCTGGCACGCGAAGCCGGGTTGCCGGTGTTGCTGCACGTGCGGCGTTCGGCCGACGGCCTGGTCGCCGGACTGCGCCGGATCGAAGTGCCCGGCGGCATCGCGCACGCCTTCAACGGCAGCGCCGAGCAGGCGGACGTGTGCGTGGGCATGGGGCTGCGGCTGGGCTTCGGCGGCGCGATGACGTTCGACCGTGCGCTGCAGATCCGGCGCCTGGCGGCCGTCGTGCCCGATCATGTGCCGGTGCTGGAGACCGATGCGCCCGACATCCCACCGCATTGGCTGTACCGCAGCGCCGCGCAGCGTGCGCAAGGCCAGCTCACGCAACGCAACGAACCCGGCGAGTTGCCGCGCATCGCCGCCACGCTCGCCGGGCTGCGCGGCTGGTCGCTCGATGACACCGCGGCGACCACTGCGGCCAATGCGCAAGCGGCGCTGCCGCGCTTGGCCGCGTTGATGGGCGTGGCATGAGCGCGCGGCTGGCTTCCGGGTCGCTTCGGCTGCTCGGCCTCGCACCGGTGGTTGCGCCGCACACGCGCGTGCTGGTGTTGGGCAGCTTTCCCAGCGCGGCCTCGTTGGCCGCGCAGCAGTACTACGCGCACCCGCGCAACCAGTTCTGGCCCCTTCTGTCGACGCTGTGGGGCATCGATCTGCGTGCGTTGCCCTATGCGCAGCGGCTCGACGAGGTGCGGCGCCGTGGCCTCGGCGTCTGGGACGTCTATGCCAGCTGCCGGCGCGAAGGCAGCCTCGACAGCGCGATCGAAGCGGCGCAGCCCAACGACCTGGCGGGGCTGGTGCAGCGCCTGCCGCAGTTGCGCGCCATCGCGCACAACGGCGGCGAATCCGCGCGCACGATGGCGCTGACACGCACGTTGGTGCCCGAGGTCGTGCGCCTGCCGTCGACCAGCCCGGCCAACGCCAGCTGGTCGCTCGAGCGCAAGCTGCAGGCATGGCGCGCGTTGCTGGCAGCGCATGGGCTGTGCGCATGACGGCGCGCGCGGATCCCGATCTGCCCGAAGCCACGATTTCCGAGCAGGACGGCGTGCGTTACCTGCACCTGGACACGCCGTGGGTGCAGGGCGCGATGCTGCTCAAGCAGCCGCGCACGCTGGTGCTCGAGTACGTGCAGCGCATGATGGCCTGGATGTTGTGGCGCGCGCCGGAGCAACTGACGCAAGGCCGCGCGGTGCAGTTGGGCCTCGGCGCGGCGGCGATCACGCGCTACACGCATCAGGTGCTTCGCATGCCCACCGTTGCGGTCGAACTCAACCCGGCGGTGGTCGCCGCTTGCAAGCGCTGGTTTCGGCTGCCCGACGACGATGCGCGCCTGCGCGTGTTGCAGGCCGATGCGGCCAGCTGGTTGCGCAGCGACGACGCCCCGCGCGGCGACGTCAGCGTGTTGTGTGTCGATCTGTACGATCACGAGGCCGCCGCACCGGTGCTCGACGACGAGGCGTTCTACGCCGACTGCCGCGCGTTGCTGGCCGAAGGCGGGTTGATGACAGTCAACCTGTTCGGCCGCCGGGCCAGCTTCGCCCGCTCGATGGCGCGCATCGCGGCCGCCTTCGGGACGGACCAGTTGTGGCACTTGAAGCCGACGCGCGAAGGCAACACGATTGCGGTAGCAACACACACGGTGGTTGTGCCAGATCGTCACACGCTGCTGGCACGGGCGGATAACATCGAGTCCCGCTACGGATTGCCGGCGCGCAAATGGTTGCGCCTGGTCCAGCCATGGCTACCGCAAGCCCGACCCGAACCGTGAGCCCCACAGCGACCAAGGTGCGCGGTGCCGCCCGTGGTGCGCCCGCGCGCGGCAGGCTCGAGTGGCGCACGATGCTCGGCTGGTTGCGCGAAGACGGCCTGATCGACCAAGAGGCCGCCGATGCGGTGGTCAAGCGCTTCGGCGGCGCCGATTCGAGCCAACATCCGCTGGTGCGTCTGGGCAGCGCGGGCCTCAAGCGCCTGGGCGCGCAGACCGTGTTCGACACCGAGGCGCTGACGCAGTGGCTGGCGCAGCGCTTCAACCTGCCGTACCTGCGCATCGACCCGCTGAAGGTCGACGTCGGCCGCGTGGCCGACGTGATGAGCGTGCACTACGCCGAGGTGCGCCGCGTGCTGCCGGTGACCGTGGGTCCACACGAGATCGCGATCGCCACCGCGGAGCCGTTCGACAACGCCTGGGTGCCGGAGATCGAGGCGCACACGCGCAAGAGCGTGAAGCTGGTGGTGTCGAATCCGCTCGACATCGCGCGCCTGACCACCGAATTCTTCTCGCTCGCCAAGTCGGTGCGTGCGGCCCAGAAGACCGGCGAACATTCAGCGGCGGCCAATTTCGAGCAGCTGGTCGAGCTCGGCAAGACCAACAAGCAGCTCGATGCCAA
>DATKJN010000580.1:0-5722 GCA_035543655.1 Burkholderiaceae bacterium
TCGATCGCCCATCGCACCAAGAAGCTGCCACCGCTGCGCGTGGGCGTGGGAGGCCCGGTGGGCTCCGGCAAGACCACATTGGTCGAGATGCTGTGCAAGGCGATGCGCGAACGTTGGGACCTGGTGGTCGTGACCAACGACATCTACACCAAGGAAGACCAGCGCCTGCTCACGGTGGCCGGCGCGCTCGAGCCCGAACGCATCATGGGCGTGGAGACCGGTGGCTGCCCGCACACCGCGATCCGCGAAGACGCCTCGATCAACCTCGAAGCGGTGGACCGCATGCTGGAGAGGTTCCCGCAAGCCGACATCGTGTTCATCGAGTCGGGCGGCGACAACCTCGCGGCCACCTTCAGTCCAGAGCTCAGCGATCTCACGATCTACGTGATCGACGTCGCCGCCGGCGAGAAGATTCCGCGCAAGGGCGGGCCCGGCATCACCAAGAGCGACCTGTTCGTGATCAACAAGACCGACCTCGCGCCTCATGTCGGCGCCGACCTGTCGGTGATGGAGGCCGACACCCGGCGCATGCGGCCCAACAGGCCGTATGTGATGACCAACCTGCGCACGAAGCAGGGGCTGGCCGATGTGGTGGCGTTCATCGAGCGCAAGGGCTTGCTGCAGCCGGCGTGAGGGTCGCGGGCGAGAGGCGTACAGTCGGCCTCCCTGCAAACGAAATCCCTCAGGAGAAGTGCATGAGCCTGATCACTTTCATCAAAGAGGCCGGCGAAAAGCTGTTCGGCAAAGGCGAAGCGAAGGCCGCGCAGGAAGCCGCGGAGCGCGAAGCGAGCGCTGCCAACGTCGAGCGGCTGAACAAGGCCGCCGGCGACGCCATCGAAACCTACATCACCGCGATGAACCTCAAGGTCGACGGCCTCGATGTCGCGTTCGACGGCGCCACCGGCACGGTCACGGTGTCGGGCGTGGCGGCCGATCAGGCCACCAAGGAGAAGGTGGTGCTGTGCTGCGGCAACGTCGAGAAGGTGGCCACGGTCAACGACATGATGACGGTGGCCACGCCTGCCGACGAGTCCAAGTACTACACCGTGGTCAAGGGCGACAACCTGTCGAAGATCAGCAAGCAGTTCTACGGCGACCCGAACAAGTACCCGAAGATCTTCGAGGCCAACAAGCCGATGCTGACCCACCCCGACAAGATCTATCCGGGACAGTTGCTGCGCATTCCCCCCGCGTGAACGGCGCGGGCTAGGCCGCCGCTTGCGCCGCCAGCACCCGGCTCACGACCGGGTCGGCGCGCATGCGCTCGCGGTGCGCGGCCACCTGCGGAAACCGCGATGGCTCGACGCTGTCGGCCTCGAGCCAGCTGGCCAGCGTGAACAGGTACATGTCGCTCACGCTGTAGCGCTCACCCAGCACCCACGGGCCGCTGAACAACTCGCGCTCGATCAGCTCGAAGCACTCGCCGACAGTCTGCGGCACCTTTTTCTTCATCGCCTCCTGCGCCACCGGTTCATCGGCCCAGCGGTAGGCGCGCATGCGGTGCGCATGCGCCACGTGCACCGTGGCGCACAGGTAGCTGTTGAATGCGTTCATGCGCGCCATCTCGAATGCATCGTCCAGCGGCGCGAGCGCGGCCTTGGGATGCGTCTGCGCCACGTACTGCAGGATCGCTGGCGTCTCGGTCAGGATGCCGCGCTCGGTGATCAAAGCCGGCACGCGGCCCTTGGGGTTGATGCGCAGGTACTCCGGCGAGCGCTGCTCCTGCTTGGCGAAGCTCACGCGCACCGCACGGTAGTCGGCGCCGGCCTGCTCGAGCGCGATGTGCGAAGCGAGCGCGCAGGTGTTGGGAGCGTAGTAGAACGTGAGCATGGTCAGCGGATCGGCGTCATCGCGCGCAGCGCACGCACCGCACCCTCGCCGATCGATGCGCCGAAGCGCTTGGCCAGCTTCTCGGCCACGTTTTCCTTCGGCGTGTAGTCGATCACCTCTTCGGCCTTGATCACCTCGCGTGCCACGTAGTCGAGGTTGCCGAACTTGTCAGCCAGGCCCTGGCGCACCGCCTCTTCGCCATTCCAGAACAGGCCGGAAAAGGTATCGGCGGTTTCCTTCAGGCGGGGTCCACGGCCGTCTTTCACCACCTTGATGAACTGCTGATGGATCTGGTCGATCATGGCCTGCGCATAGGCCTTGTGCTTCTCGTTCTGCGGCGAGAACGGATCGAGCATGCCCTTGTTCTCGCCGGCAGTGAGCAGGCGGCGTTCGACACCGAGTTTTTCCATCGTGCCAGCGAAGCCGAAGCCATCCATCAGCACGCCGATCGAGCCAACCAGGCTGGCCTTGTCGACGAAGATCTCGTCGGCGGCCACCGCGATGTAGTACGCACCGGAGGCACAGACCTCGTCGACCACGGCGTATACCGGCTTCTTGTGCTTGGCCTTCAGGCGCCGGATTTCGTCGTTGATGATGCCGGCCTGCACCGGGCTGCCGCCCGGGCTGTTGATGCGCAGCACCACTGCCTGCGAAGTTGCGTCCTCGAACGCCCCCTTCAGTGCCGCCACCAGGTTCTCGGCGCTGGCCTCGCCGTCGGCCGCGATCTCGCCGCGCACCTCGATCAGCGCGGTGTGCGGCCCGCTGGTGGATCCACTGTGGCTGCGCGAGGCGAACAGCGCCCACACGATCAAGGCGAACAGCAGCAGCCACGCCAGCTTGAAGAACACGCGCCAGCGCCGCTCGGCACGGCGCTCGCGCAGCAACTCGTTGGTGAAGTGCGCCATGCCGCGCTCGAAGCTCGATGGTCCGCGTGGCACCACGGGCGATGCCGCGGGCGACGGGGGTGGCAGCGTAGTGGCCTCGGAGCCGGAGGCCGGCGGAGGCAGATAGGGTTCCTGGGGGCTCATGGTGGACTTTCAGCGGGGCCCGTCAGCCGCAGGCTCCGCGTCGTCGAAGACGACGGGTTGGATGTCGCGGGAAGGATACCAATACACCGTGCCATCACGCTCGGTGGTTGCAATCTGCATCAGGCGGCCGTTGCCACACGGCCCGCCCACGCAGCGCCCGTCGGCCGGCTCGTATGCGGCGCCATGGATCGAGCACAGGATCCAGCGCTTGTCCATGTCGAGAAACTGCCCTTCCTGCCAATCCATCTCGGTGGGCACGTGGGCGCAGCGGTTGATGTAGCACACCACCTGGCCGTCGAAGCGCAACGCAAACGCGCGCGCCGGTGCGCGCCACAACAGCACATCGAACCCCACCGCCTTCTCGCGCTCCTGCAGCGCATCGCTGGCACACAGCGCTTGCTCGGCCGTGATTAGATCGTCGTCCATCGGCCTCATCCGTTGGCCATCAGCCAGTCGTGCAGCTCGCGTGGCGAATGCGCGATGAACAGCGGGTTGAATTCGGCGAACGTCTCGTGCTTGTGCGCCCCGTAGCTCACGCCCACGCACGGCGTGCCGGCATTGACGGCGAGCTGCAGGTCGTGGGTGGTGTCGCCGATCATCAGCGTGCGCTCGGCCGTGGTGCTGCACTGGGCGATCAGCTCCAGCAACATGCGCGGGTCGGGCTTGCTGGCCGTTTCGTCGGCGGTGCGGGTGGCATCGAACAGGCCCTTGAGCTGCACGCTGTCGAGAGCAGCGTCGAGGCCGCGTCGCGCCTTGCCGGTGGCCACCGCGATGCGTTGCTGGCGCGCCTTCAGCGCGTGCAGCAGGTCGAGCGCGCCGTCGAACAACACCAGTTCGTGCTGCCGCGCAAAGTAGTGATGGCGGTAGCGCGCGCCGAGTTCGGGATAGCGCTCCGCAGGCAGGCCGGGCGCGGCGTGAGCCAGCGCGTCGTTCAGGCCCAGCCCGATGACGAACGCCGCCTGCTCGTCGCTCGGCACCGTGACGCCCAGATCGGCGCACGACTGCTGGATGCAGCGCACGATCAGCGCGGTGGAATCGAACAGCGTGCCGTCCCAGTCAAAGGCAATCAGGTCGAAGCGGTGCGGCGTCCTCGTCATCGGGTTTCGGCCCGCGTCGGGCCCAGCATGGCAGCCAGCAGTCTGACGCATTCGTCGGGCAGCGGGGACTCGACGGTCACACGCGCCCCGGTTGCCGGGTGGTCGAACGCCAAGCGCCGCGCATGCAGGAACATGCGCGCGAAGCGCTCGCCCCGCGCACCCTCGCCGCGCGCGAAGCGGCGGTTGAGCTCGAAGTCGCCGTATTGGTCGTCGCCGACAATGGCATGGCCCTCGTGCGCGAGGTGCACGCGGATCTGATGCGTGCGACCGGTCTTGATGGTCACATCGAGCAGGGTGTAGCCCTCGAAGCGCTGCGCCACCTTGACCAAGGTGATCGAACGGCGGCCGTCGGTGTCGTCGTCATCCACCGCGCGCACGCGGCGCTGGCCGTCGGCGCCTTCGACCTTGTGCAAGGCGACGTCGATCACCTTCTTCGATGCCGGCCAGGCGCCGGCGACCAGCGCGGCGTAGGTCTTGTCGGTCTTGCGCGCGCGGAACTGGTCCTGCAGCGCGGTCAACGCGCCGCGCTTCTTGGCCAGCAGCAGCACGCCCGAGGTCTGCTTGTCGAGCCGGTGCACCAACTCGAGAAAACGCGCCTGCGGTCGTGCCCGCCTCAGCTGTTCGATCACGCCAAAGCTGACGCCACTGCCGCCATGCACCGCCACGCCAGCCGGCTTGTCGACGGCGATCAGCTGCTCGTCTTCCAGCAGCAGCGGGAACTCGCGCGCCGGGGCTGGCGGCGCGGCCGACCGCTCGGCCATGCGCACCGGCGGCACTCGCACCTCGTCGCCGAGCGACAGGCGGGTGTCCGCACTGGCGCGGCCGCGGTTGACACGCACCTCGCCGGAGCGGATCACGCGGTATACATGGGTCTTGGGCACGCCCTTGAGCAGGCGCAGCAGGAAGTTGTCCAGCCGCTGACCGGCACTGCCTTCGTCAACATTCACACGTTGCACCGCCGCGCGCGCAATCGGCCCGGCTGGGAGCGCCGGCGCTGGCGCGTCTATAATGCGGCGGACCACGATTCGTGCTGCAAGTGCTTGATTTGCTTTGAGTTTACTCGGCGTCTGCACAAGCACACGGTAGTGGCAGTGGCGCGCATGCTTGAAATCTGCGCGCAGTTCTTTGGTGATGCAACGCCACCGGCCGCTGAGCCGGATCGCCTCCCAACGTGAAGCGGTCGCCCAAAGGTCGATGGTGGAAGAACAACGTCGGACAAGCCCTCCCGTGAACCGGGAAAGAAAAAGGTCAAACGCAGCAGGTGCCCACTCGAGGCACCCGCCGCCCGCAGCGAGTCGAACCGGTCGCTAGCATGTTGCCCCCCCTGTTGCTCCTGTGCACGCTGACGCGCTTGGCGCCGGCGCGCGCTGCGCGCTCACGTCCGGGCCATCGGCCCGGCGTGCACGCCGGGAGCCATCGCGGCGTGACGCGCCGCGACCTGGGCCATGCAAACCGTCGCCATCGTGCCGCTGCACGCCGCCCCACCGTGAACCGACCTGCCGATGCGGCAGCGGTTTCGGCCTTGGGCAGTTTCTTTCGCTAGGGTCTTTTTCAGCGTTGCTCGTGCATTGAAGGGTTCGCCGGTCTGACATCCGGTGGATCGAAAAGTGGTGTGCACGCGCCAGAAGTGGCGCGCGCACCCGATGAGGAGTGCACATGAAACGCATGCTGATCAACGCCACCCAGGCGGAAGAACGGCGCCTGGCCATCGTCGATGGTCAGAAGCTGGTCGATTTCGAGACCGAGCTCGAAGGGCGCGAGCAGCGC
>DATKJN010000581.1:0-2095 GCA_035543655.1 Burkholderiaceae bacterium
GGCGTCTGCGCCGCCGTGGCCTGCCCGACGCGACGCAGCAACGGCCGCGAGCGACGCGCCTCGTGCAGCGGCTTGAGCTGGGCCCAGTCCACCGCTGCCACCACGCCTCGCGAGGCGCGCGTGGCCAGCAAACGGCCCATCGCCTCGAGCGCGTCGGCATTGCGGATCGGCAGCAAGCCGGCGGCACGGAACTCCTGCCGGTCGGTGGTCGAGGCCAGGCGCATGGCTTCCCACGTGCCCCAATTGATGGACGTCGTGCAGGCGTGTGGTTCGGCGTGCTCCGCGCTGGCATCGAGGAACGCATTGGCTGCCGCGTAGTGCGCCAGGCCCGCGGCGCCGAGCAGTGCGGTGGTGGTGGAAAACAGCACCAGGTCCGCGCGCTGTGCACGTGCAAGGGCCTGCAGTGCCACCGTGCCCGCGACCTTCGGCCGCAGCATCGCCTGCACCTGGGTCGCCTGCAGCTGAACGATGGGTGCCGTGCCCAAGTCGGCTGCCAAGTGGAAGATGCCTGCCAGCGGCGGGGCGTGGGCTTGCAGCAGGTGCTGTGGCAGGGCACTCACCTGGGCCGCGTCGGCCACGTCGCAGGCGATTGCGAGCACCTGCGCGCCTCGAGCGCGCAGCGCCTGAAGCTCAGGCACATCGCCGGATGGACGGCGACTGAGCAACGCCAGATGCCGCACGCCATGATCGACGAGCCAGTGGGCCAATGGCAGCCCCAGGCCGCCGAAACCACCGGTCACGAGATAGGTGGCATCGGGCCGCAGCGCCGGTGCTTGTGCGCGCGGCACGGGCTGCTCGACCAGCCGCGCAGCGTGTCGCGCGCCGTCGCGCCACGCCGTTTGGTCCTCGTCGTCATCGGCCTCGAACGAGCGCAGCAACTCGCGCGCCGCGGCATCTGGCGCGACACCGGGGGCCAGGTCGACCGCACCGCCCCAGCGCGCCGGATGCTCCAGCGCGAACACGCGCGCCAGTCCCCACAGCGGAGCCGACCAACGCGAAGTTGGCGAACGGCCGTCGCCGGCCAGCCGCTGCACCCCCTGCGTCACCAGCCACACGCGGCCGTTGCCGTGCGCCGCTTGCGCCAGATGCGCCAACGGATGCAGCACGGCGTGCGACTCGCAATGGGCGATCGCCGCGGCGTCATCGAGAGGGACTTCCTCCAGTGCGCCGAGGTAGACGCAGTCGGACTGCGTGGCGGGCACTTCGCCCGCCGGGCCCACGCTCACGCGATGGCCTTGCGCCGCCAGCAATTGCTGCAGCGCCTGCACCAGCGGTTGCGGACCGCCCGCCAGGTGCCAGCAACGCGCCGGTGCCGCAGCGCGCGTCACGATCAACGCCTGCTGCGCCCTGGCGCCACCGCCCGCCTGTGGGCAGACGACGATGTCGTCCCAGCCATTGGCGTCGAGCAATGCCTTCCAGGCATCGCGGCCGATCAGCGGATAGTCGGCGCGCAGCGGGGCATCGGCAAAGCGCCACCACCCTTCGGTGAGACCGAAGCTCAGGTCGACCCAGCGCGACGGTGCCACGCCCTCCAGCAGCAGCATCTGCCCGCCGTCGGCCAGCAGTGAGCGCGCGTGCCGCACCGCGTGTCCGAGGTCGGCGCATGCGTGCAGGACGTTGGCGGCGATGACGATGTCGTAGTGGCCCTTCGCGAACCCTTGCGTCGCAGGATCGCGTTCGATGTCGAGCAGTTGCCGCTTCATGAACGGGAAGCCAGCGAAGGTCTCGGCCGCGCGCTCCAGGAACAGCGGCGACAGGTCGGTGAACGTGTACTCGGTGCGCGAGGCATCCAGCAGCGGCAGCACGGCGGCCGTGGTGCCGCCGGTGCCGGCGCCGATCTCGATCACGCGCAGCCGCGCGTGTCGCGGCAGCCGCGCGATGGCGGCTTCGAGCGCCGCCGCCAGCGTGCCGTTGTAGGTGCGCGCATAGGGCGACTCGACGTACAGCTTGCGCGCTTCGTCGAACGAGCCGCCGGGGAACAGCAGTTGCAACGGATCCTGCTGGCCGCGCAGCACCCGCGCCAGGTGTTCACCGCAGCGACGCAGCATCGACAACTCGCCATCCACCGGCGCGTGCTGCACGATCAGCGCCTGCA
>DATKJN010000582.1:0-5592 GCA_035543655.1 Burkholderiaceae bacterium
AACAACGCCATCACCCCGCCGCCCAGGCCGACCGCGGGCTCGGTGATGACGATGGGCACCGGAAGCAGACCCTTGCGGTCGAGCAGCCACTCCGAAAGATCCAGTTGGCCATCCTTCGGATCGAAGAAGTCGTTCAACGTCGGGTTCTCGGCGCGCGCCGATTGCATTGCCGCTGATGCGAGCACCAATGCGGCGGCGCTGCTCAGCGCGCGGGCGGCAGTACCGGTCAACGAGGGCAGGTGGCACATCGCACGCACAGGTGACACAGGTCACACGGCGGTGATGCGTCTCTCAAGCCCCCACAGAACCGCGCTGCGAGCGACTTCACGCTCACACGACGTGATGGCAGGCCCCCGCGCCGGGGGCTCGACGTCAGAACGCTGCGTTGAGGAACAGCGTCGGACCCTTGAAGTTGTAGTTGATCTCGCCGCGAAAGTCCGTCGATGTGGCTTCGAGCTTGTAGTCGACGTAGCGGTAGCCGAGGCCGGTACCCCAGTTCTTGGCAAAGCGCCAGTCGACCGCCGCCATCCAGTTGACCAGCTTGCCGTCGTAGTCCCCGTACTTGAGCGAAAGAAAATCCACGCGACCGCGCAAGGACAGCTGATCGGACACCTTGTAGCTCCCGAACAGGCCGAGCGTGGGCAGGGGGACCAGCGTGTCGCGCTTTTCGTTCTGGAACGAGGCGCTCCCGTTGGGTCCGTTGCCGACGCCCGACAACGCGGTGGTGAAGTCGGTGATGTGCAGGCCGAAACCGACACCGGCCTCGGCGGTCTGATCCTTGATGAATGAATAGCCGCCGGTGAAACGGTAGACGGTGGTGTCGAACGTGGAGTTGATCTGCACGCCCACCGGGAACGTGCTGTCGCCCCACTCGATCTGCCGCGTCAGGGTCTTGCTCGCCGAGCGGTTGAGTTCGTAGTACTCGAACTCCAGCCGCCAGCGGTCGCCCAGTCGCATGCCGAGCGTCAGATAGGGTGTGCTCTTGCGCTCGTCGAGGTCAAGTTCGTCCTCCAACCTGATCATCGAGCCCGGGCGGCTGGTGGCCGTGAGGTCCAGCCGTGCGGTCGAATCGATGGTGGGATAGAAGTAGGCCAGCTCGCCCCAGAACGAATCTTGCGGCTGCTCTGCCAGCGCCGCGCCGGGCAGGGCGCCGAGCGCCAAGGCGCCGGACAAAACCATTCGCTGTAACGCTGGACGTTGCTGGGGCATGGGGGCTCCTCGACGAGATGGACATGATCGTCGAACTCGGCTTCGGCTGTCCATCTGGGTGAGGCTGCGTGACAACGCTGCTGCGATGCTGCTGGAAAACACCAACAAATCGACGGCGTTCGGGTTGTCCAGCGAATTTCCACAGGGCTGTCCACTGGCCTTGTGCCGGCACGCTCGCTAGCATCGATCGAAGGTCGGGGGGAAGCGAATGAACCAGCTGAAGGCTGTTTGTCCCATTTGCCGTGGGTCGGGCTGGCTGTGCGACGAGCATCCAGCGCAGCCATGGGAACACGAGGACTGCGATGGGGTCGGCGTGGCCTGCGGCTGCAACTCGCTGGCCGCGGTCCCGCACACCGATGTGTTCGTCGAGTACGACGCGCTGAACGAATCGATGCAGTGACCGGCTGGGCTCAGCGCCGGCTGCGACTCAGCTCGCCTGCCCCTGTGCCATGCACCCCGACGCGGCGGCTGCACGGGGCTTCTGCGCGGCGATCTCCGCATAGGGCCGCCAGCCGTTTTCCGGCTGACGCAGGCGGTCGGCGATGACGGAGAACACGCGTGTGTTCCAGCCCAGGCCGCAATGGCTGCCGGCCACTTCGATGTTCTCGGAGCGGCGGACGCCGTTGCAGCCGCCCTGCATGCAAGCTTGCCACGCCACCACGCCGTCGCTGCGGCTGAACACCGAGGTGGTGGGCACGTTGGGCGGCGTGCGCAGGCGCGCCATCAATGCGTCGTCGAATGTCGGCGCGCGCCCGTTGAGAATGCGGTATATCCAGGCCACGTTGGTGTGCTCGGCCTTTCCCGCGAACGGCGTGCCCACGGTGATCACCTGGCGCACGCGACCTTCGAGCCGCTTGGCGACCTCGCGAGCGTAGATGCCGCCAAGGCTCCAGCCGATCAGGCTGATCTTGCGTCCGTGCGGCGCTGCGAGCCGCTCGACATCACCCGCCAACTCGTCGATCCAGCTGTCCACGTCGCCGCGCGGCCCGGTATTGAAGCCGCGCCCCCAATCGCTGGCGGCGTAGCCGAGCTGCTTGCACAGGCGCAGCAGCGGCGCGATCGACTGGTGGTTGGCCGCCAGGCCGGGGAATACCACCACCGGATGCCCGTCGCCACGCGGCAGCGCCGTGATGTTCATCGATCGCATGCGGGCGTATTCGATTGCAGCACGCACGGGCTCGGTTCCCAACAACATCCAGTTCGGTGCAGTGATCGGGCTCATGGTCGTTGCGGTTCCGTCGATTCTTGGTGCGCTTCTTAGGGCAGCCGACGTGCCCAAATGGGCTGCCGCACCTTCTCATCCGTTTGTCGGAAGCCTCCGACGTGGCGACGCGTGCGGCACCGCGCCGCGTGGGGGTTGCGTCCGACATTCAACGTGCGATGCGCCGGCCATGCTTCAAGCCAACGAGCCACTGTCGGAGAGACGCATGTCGATCGCCCAAGCCGTTCAGATCACGCTGCTGGCTGTGTCGTCGGTGCTGTTGAACGTGCGTGCCGAGGGGGCCAACGACGCCGCCTTCCTGCGACAGGCCGCCCAACACGGGCTCGCCGAAGTGGCGGCGAGCAAGATGGCGTTGGTCAAGTCGCGCAGTCCGCAGGTGAAGTCGTTCGCCGATGCGGTGCTGGCCGATCACGCTCGCTTGCACGAGCAGTTGCAAGCCCTGGCAGCCGAAGCCAGTGTCGAGCTTCCAGCGGGCTTGACGCTGCGGCAAAAGCTGGAATTGCGCGTGTTGCGCGATGGCTCGGATGAAAAATTCGACCAGCGCTTCACCGATGCGTTCGGCGTCAAGGCCTACGAGCGCACGCTCCGGCTGTTCGCCACCGCAGCGACCGACGCCAAGGATCCCGATGTGCAGGCGTTCGCAGAACAAGCGCTGCCATGGCTGCGCGAGCGACTGGAGGCCGCCAAGGACCTGGCGCGCAGCGACGACGCGAACGGCGGGACGCTGGGCTGGATCAGCCGTTGAGCAGCGCTAGCCCATGCGCACCTTGGCCACCTTGTCCTGATAGCTCTTCTTCGGGTCCACGCCGAGCAACATCTTCACGCCGGCCAGGAAGCTGGAATCGTTGAGCCAGATCTCACCATCGCTGGGGTCGAAGCGCAGCAGTGCGAGCTTGGGGTCGTCCTTGCCTTCATACCAGGCGGCGATGAACGGATTCCACAAGCGATCGATCACCGCCGCGTCGATGCTGGGCGAGAGTCGGCCGTGGATCGTCGCGAACAAGTCATGGTCCTTGGCGGCGAACGCACACACGGCATGACCGTCGGCGGTGAGATGCCGGACCAGCGCTGTGTCTTTCGAGGAGAAAAACCAGATCGGCCCGTGATCGTCGTGCTCCAGCACGGCGGTCATCGGTCGCGTGTGGCTCTCGTCAGCGCCGATCAGGCCAAGCAGCACGGTGCGGTCGGACTTGAGGGCTTTCCAAAACCTGGCCTGCAGTTGTTCCGGGGTGGGCATGGTGGCTCTCGCGATGTCGGTCATCGGACTCGGCAACGCGCATGCCCATGCAGCCACGGTCGCTTCGCATCTGCCCGGTGATCGCTTGTGGGCCGCGGCAGCAGGCTGTATATTCATACAGTATGCGATGCGAGAGCAGGTCAGTGTCGAGATGAGCGCCGTGCTCCAGCCGCAGCTGGCGCTCGGCGATCCGTTTGCAGCGCTCAACGCCGAGCAGCGCGGCGCGGTCGAACACGGCATCGCGGACCTCGCGCGCATGCCGCCGCTGTTGGTGATTGCCGGCGCCGGCAGCGGCAAGACGCACACTCTGGCCGCGCGGGTGGCGCGCCTCGTGCTCGCCGGCGCCGACCCGCAGCGGGTGCTGCTGCTCACCTTTTCGCGCCGTGCCGCTCTGGAGATGACGCGCCGCGTCGGCGCCTTGTTGCAACGCTGTTTGCATCTCTCTGCCGGGCAGCCGGCGCCGCACATGCCGTGGGCGGGCACGTTCCACAGCGTCGGCGCGCGCCTGCTGCGCGACCATGCGGCGCAGATCGGCTTGAGCGACTCGTTCACGGTGATCGACCGCGGGGATGCCGAGGATCTGATGGGCTGGGTGCGCCAGCGCCTCGGCTGCACTACCACGCACAAGCGCTTTCCGCTCAAGGGCACCTGCCTGGCGATCTACTCGCGCGCGGTCAACGGGCAGGCGCCGCTGCGCGAGTTGCTGGCCGAGCACTTTCCCTGGTGCGCCGAATGGGATGAAGAATTGCGCCGCTTGTTCGCCGCCTACGTCGCCGAGAAGCAGCGCCAGCAGGTGCTCGACTACGACGACCTGTTGCTGTACTGGTGGCACATGGTGGCCGATGCCGCTCTCGCGGTGCGCATCGGTGGGCGCTTCGATCACGTGCTCGTCGACGAGTACCAGGACACCAACCGGCTGCAGGCGGCGATCCTGCGGGCCATCAAGCCCGACGGCCGCGGCGTCACGGTGGTCGGCGACGATGCGCAATCGATCTATTCATTCCGTGCCGCCGAGGTGCGCAACATCCTGGACTTTCCGGCGTGCTTCACGCCAGTTGCGCGGGTGATCACGCTGGAGCGCAACTACCGCTCGACGCAGCCGATCCTGGCGGCGTCGAACGCGGTCATGGCCGAGGCGCGCGAGCGTCATGCCAAGGCGCTGTGGAGCGACCGCGTGTCGTCGCACAAGCCGCAGCTCGTCACGGTGCAGGACGATGCGGCGCAGGCGCGCTGGGTTGCCGATCGTGTGCTCGAGCATCGCGAACAAGGTCTGGCGCTTAAGACCCAGGCGGTGCTGTTTCGCGCGTCGCACCACAGCGCAGCGCTCGAGCTCGAGCTGGCGCGGCGCAACATCCCGTTCGTCAAGTTCGGTGGACTCAAGTTCCTCGAGGCGGCCCACATCAAGGATGTGCTGTCGGTGCTGCGGTGGGCCGAGAACCCGCGCAACCGCCTGGCGGGGTACCGCGCCACATTGCTGGTGGCCGGCATCGGCCCCGCCACCGCCCGGCGTTTGCTCGACGCGATGGACGACGCCCCGTTGCCCGTGCAGACGTTCAATGCCTTCAAGCCGCCGGCCGGCGCGCGCGACGATTGGGCAGCGTTGCGCGAACTGATGGCGCAGTTGCGTGCGGCCGCCGACGGTTGGCCCGACGAACTGCAGCGCGTGCATCGCTGGTACGTGCCGCAACTGGAGCGTTTGCACGACGACGCGCGCATCCGACAGGCCGACCTGCTGCAACTCGAGCGCATCGCCGAGGGCTACCCGAGCCGTGAGCGTTTTCTGACCGAGCTCACGCTCGACCCGCCGCAGTCCACCAGCGATGAAGCGGGTGATCCGCACCTCGACGAGGACTACCTGATCCTGTCGACCATTCACTCGGCCAAAGGGCAGGAGTGGCAATCCGTCCATCTGCTCAACGCGGTC
>DATKJN010000583.1:0-4255 GCA_035543655.1 Burkholderiaceae bacterium
GAAGCGCACGTCGAAACGGCCATCGGCCAAGCGGGTCGTCGATCCCGACGTCAGCGCATCGGCACCCCGCCCCCGCCATTCGGGGAAATTGGGGCGCGAGGTCTCGTCGAACTCGCCCGCCGAGTCGACGACGCGGAACACACCGGAGCGCTCGAGGTCGGCACGCACGATGCCGGAGATCGACTGGCCGGATTTGTCTTCGTCGCGAAAGCGAGTCACGCCGATCGGCAGCTGCGTGCCGCCGACGCCCGAAATCTCGACCCGGAACTGCGCCCGCAGCGCCAGCGGCCAAGCGCCGAAGGCCAGAGCACCCGCCAGCAGGCGGCGGCGAGGGTGGGACTGCGGCGTCTCGGGTGGTGTCACCATGAAATGTTGTGGATTCGCTTCGACAAAACGGGTTCCGTGCGCCGGCTTGGGGCACCGGGCGCATTGTAGGCAAGCGGGGCACCGATAATCGTGAGCTGACGTGTCATGCGGATTGCCGCATCGGGTCCAGAAGCCTCATGGCCACCGTACTGCAGCGCATCACCCGCATCCTCCCGTACTTCAAGAACGGACGCCTCGGCATCGCCGTGGCTGGCCTGGCGTCGCTGCTTGCAGCAATTACCGAGCCTGCCCTGCCGGCGCTGATGAAGCCGCTGCTCGACAAGGGTTTCGTCGGCGCAGGAATCCCGATGTGGATCGTGCCGGTGGCCATCATCGGTCTCTTCACGCTTCGGGGCCTCGCCGGGTTTACAGCGCAATACGCCCTCACCTGGGCCGCCAACCAAGGCGTGCAGGCACTGCGCATGCGCCTGTTCAACCACCTGTTGCGGGCCGAGCCGGCCCTGTTCACCCGCCATTCGGCCAGCAGCCTGACCAACATGCTGGTCTACGAGGTGCAAGGTGCCTCCATGCAGCTGGTGTCGTCGGTGCTCACGTTGGTGCGTGACACCTTGACACTGGCCGCACTGCTGGTCTACCTGCTGTACCTGAACTGGGCGCTCACCCTGTTCATCGGCTTGCTGTTCCCGGCTGTCGCCTGGGTGATGCGCACCGCCGGCCGGCGCGTGCAACGCCTGACCAAGGAAGGCCAGCGCGCCAACGACGACCTGGCCTATGTGGTGGAGGAGAACGTGCTGGCCTGGCGGATCGTGCGCCTGCACGGCGCCGGGGCAACGCAGGCGAACCGCTTCGAGCAACTGAGCCACGCGCTGCGCCGCCTGCTGTTGAAGAACGTGACCGCGTCGGCGGCGATGACGCCGCTGACGCAGATCATGGCGGCCTGTGCGATGTCGGCCGTGATCGTGGTGGCGCTCTGGCAAAGCAGTGCCGGCGGCCAGACGGTGGGCGGCTTCGTGGCCTTCATCACCGCGATGCTGATGACCTTGCCGCCGATCCGCCACCTGGCTGACGTGATGGCGCCGATCGTGCGCGGCGTGACAGCGCTGGAGCGCAGCGTCGACCTGGTCGAAGACGGCGCGGCGGAGCAAGGCGGGCCGCATGCGGTGGCGCGTGCCACCGGCCAGATCGAGCTCGATCGCGTGACGCTGCGCTATGCCGCCGACCAGGCCAATGCACTGGATGACTTCTCGCTCACCATTGCCGCCGGCGAGACGGTGGCGCTGGTCGGCCCATCGGGCGCCGGCAAGTCCTCGCTGGTGAACCTGCTGCCGCGTTTCATCGAGCCGACCACGGGCGAGTTGCGACTCGACGGCGTGCCGTTGCGCGAGTGGAACATCGCCTCGCTGCGCAAGCAGTTTGCGCTGGTGAGCCAGGACGTCGTGCTTTTCAACGACTCCGTGGCGGCCAACGTGGCCATGGGTGTGCCCACCGACATCGAGCGCGTGCGCGCCGCGCTGAAAGGTGCGCACCTGCTCGACTTCGTGGAGTCGCTGCCGCAAGGGCTGGACAGCGAGATCGGTCACAACGGCAGCCAGTTGTCGGGTGGGCAGCGCCAGCGACTGGCGATCGCGCGCGCGATCTACAAGGACGCGCCCATTTTGATTCTCGACGAAGCCACGTCGGCGCTGGACAGCGAGTCGGAGCGGGCGGTGCAGGCGGCGCTCGACGTGCTGATGCGCGATCGCACGACGCTGGTGATCGCGCACCGCTTGTCGACCATCGAACACGCCGACCGCGTGGTGGCCATCGACGCCGGCCGGCTTGTGGAGGCTGGCACCCATGCCGAACTGCTGGCACGCGGTGGGTTGTACGCTCGCCTGCACGCCTTGCAGTTCCGCAACGCATGAACAGACCCACCCCCGAAGCAGCCTAGCGCCCCGTCTTCCCGCGAGGGGGCAATCCCAACGGCCCGCCAGGCCGGATTGCGGCGTTCGGCTGGGAATACAGTGCCGCTCTCGTGACCCAGGAGTTCATCATGAGCCCACCGATCAGCCGCTACCCGGTGCCCGAGCTGAAAGATCTGCCGACCGACATCCGCGAGCGCATCGAGCAGGTGCAGGAGAAAGCCGGCTTCGTGCCCAACGTATTCCTCGCGCTGGCACACCGTCCGGCCGAGTTCCGCGCCTTTCTCGCCTACCACGACGCGCTGCTGCTGAAGGAAGACTCCAACTTGAGCAAGGGCGAGCGCGAGATGATCATCGTGGCGACCTCGGGCGCCAACAACTGCCTGTACTGCGTGGTGGCGCACGGCGCGATCCTGCGCGTGTACGAGAAGAAGCCGCTGGTCGCCGACCAGGTGGCGGTGAACCACCGCAAGGCCGACATCACACCGCGCCAGAAGGCCATGCTCGACTTCGCGCTCAAGGTCACGCGCACGTCGCACGAGATCGGTGACGCGGACTTCGAGGCGCTGCGTGCGCACGGCTTCAACGACGAAGACATCTGGGACATCGCCGGCATCAGCGCCTTCTTCGGGCTGTCGAACCGCATGGCCAACGTGATGAACCTGCGACCGAACGATGAGTTCTACCTGATGGGCCGCGTGCCCCGCGACAAGAAGGAAACACGATGAATCGCATTGACCTGCACGACCGCGTCGCCGTGATCACCGGCGGCGCCCAGGGCTTCGGCTACGCCACGGCACTGCGCATGCTGGATTCCGGCGCCTCGGTGATGTTGTGGGACATCGACGCCAACCGCGTCGAGCACGCCCGCGGCGAGCTGTCGGGCCGCGGCAACGTGGCCAGCGCGGTGGTCGAGCTGACGCAGGAGGATTCGGTCGATGCCGCGGCCAAGGCGACGATCGAGCGCTACGGGCAGATCGACATCCTGGTCAACAACGCCGGCATCACCGGCGGCAACGGCACCACCTGGGAGCTCGACCCGGCGATCTGGCGCCGCGTGATCGAGGTGAACCTGATCGCGCCCTACCTGGCCAGCCGGGCCGTGGTGCCGCACATGATCGCGCGCCGCTATGGCCGCATCGTCAACATCGCGTCGATCGCCGGCAAGGAGGGCAACGCCAACGCGTCGCACTACAGCGCGTCGAAGGCCGGGCTGATCGGTTTGACCAAGTCGCTCGGCAAGGAGCTCGCGAAGCACGGCGTGCTCGTCAACTGCGTGACGCCGGCCGCTGCCAAGACCGCGATGTTCGACACCATGACGCAGAGCCACATCGACTTCATGCTGTCGAAGATCCCGATGGGCCGTTTCCTGCACGTCGAGGAACTGGCCTCGATGGTGTGCTGGCTCAGCTCGCAGGAGTGCGCGTTCTCCACCGGCGCGGTGTTCGACATCTCCGGCGGCCGCGCCACCTACTGAGCCAGCACCAGGTCGCCGCGACGCCTCGATGGCGCGGCGGCCGTGGCGGTTGCACTTGGCGGCGGCTCGCTCTTGGGCATGGCGCCCAGGCTGATGGTGGCGCTCGAGCCGCTCGCGCTCGGCGCTTCGAGCTGGATGCGGTCGGACGCGACGCCGTCGGCCACGAGCTCGCGGCTGATCGCCTGCGCGCGACTCGCGCCGAGCGCGCGCAACTGCTCGTCGGTGATGGTCTGGGCACCGTGCAGGCGCTCGAGCAGGCGCGCATGCAGGTCGGCGCCCTTGAGCTGCGCGCTCTCCTCGGCCGACAGCGGCGGCGGCGTGCCTTTGAACACGCTCGCCACGCGCGACACCAGCCGGCCCGGGGCGTCGGCCGGCGGCGGTGCCGGGTTGGCCTGAGCGAACTTGGCCTGCATCGACTGCAGCGCCGCAGCGCCGAACTGCTTCACGTACAGCGCCTCGATGGCAGCGCGTGCCTGCGGGTCGCTGGTCGAGACCGGGCCCGCATCGTCGCCGGGCTGCAGCGCGCGACCCATCTGCACGGCAACCGCAC
>DATKJN010000584.1:0-3641 GCA_035543655.1 Burkholderiaceae bacterium
GATGGCGCCGCGCGCCGGCTCTGTTTTATGGTCGCGCAGCAAGTCACCGAGCACCTCGGCCGACGCCTGCAGCGTGTCGTCGAGCAATTCATCGACCTCTTCCTGCGTGGCGAGCCACACTCCGACCGACACGGCAGCAGCGCAGACCAGCGATCCGACCCAGACCGCGCGGGCCAAACGACGCCGCATCGACGGCGGAGGTTGCTGGTGGTCGGGAGGTGTCAGGTTCACGTGGGATCGAAGCGATAGCCCAAGCCACGCACCGTCTCGATCAGATCGCGGCCGAGCTTGCGGCGCAAGCTCGAGATGTGGACCTCGAGCGCGTTGCTGCTGACTTCGCTGTCGAAGCCGTGCACCAGGCGCTCCAGATCGGCCTTGGGCACGATGCGCCCGGCGCGCAGCGCCAGCGCCTCCAGCACCGTCCACTCGCGCGCTGTGAGGTCGACACGTTGCTCGTCGCAATAGGCGGCGCGTGCGTGAAGGTCGATCGTCACCGGACCGGCCGTCAGGCGCGCGGTGGGTGCGCCTGCACCGCGCCGGCAAATCGCTCGCAGCCGCGCCGCCAGCTCTTCCGGTGCGAACGGCTTCACCAGGTAGTCATCAGCCCCGCTGTCCAGGCCTTGCACGCGATCGTTCAATCGATCGCGCGCCGTCAACATCAACGCCGGTGTCGCGTCGCCGCGCGTGCGACGCGCGCGCAACCAGTCGAGGCCCGAGCCGTCGGGCAGCTGCCAATCGACCAGCAGGGCGTCAAACGGCTCGTTGCGGGCTGCGTCGGCGGCCTTCAGGCTGCGAAACCAGTCCACGCCATGCCCATCGGCGCGCAGGTAGTCGCGCAAGCCTTCGCCGAGGATGTCGTCGTCTTCGATCAGTAGCAGCCGCATGGAGCGCGACGTTACCACCGCGTGGCATCGCGTTGGACCATGCTTCAGTTCGGCTTCAGGCTGCGATGTTGCAATGCAGCCATGTTGTCGCCGCGCTCGACCCAGCCTGTGCGTCTGCCGGTGCACGGGCCGTTCACGATCACGACCACGGTGGAGCCGGTGCTGCTCGTGACGAGCGCGTTCTTCGCGCTGGCGGCCAACCGACCGTTCTTCGCTATGGCGCTGCGCGGCCATGAGGCCGGCGTGCCGGCCACGTGGGGCTTCGTTCTTGCCGTGACGGCGCTGCTGGCGGCGCTGCACTTCGTGCTGCTGGCGCTGGTGTGCAACCGCTGGACACTGAAGGCGGTGTTGGCACCGCTCATCGTGATCAGCGCACTGGCCAGCTACTTCATGGCGCGCTACGGCGTGTTCTTCGATGCCACGATGGTGCACAACGTGTTGCACACCCACGTTGGCGAAGCGCGCGAGCTGCTGTCGCCGGCCCTGCTGCCGCATCTGGCGCTGTACGCGGTTGCACCACTCGTGCTGTTGTGGCGCGTGCGCGTGGAGCGCACGCCGTTGATGCGCGCGGCCCTGACCCGCGCAGCCTGGTTGTTGGGCGCGCTCGGCGTGGGTGTGACGGCTTTGCTGCTGGTGTACCAGCCATTCGCCTCGCTGATGCGCAACCACCGCGAGGTGCGCTACCTGATCACGCCAGGCAACGTGCTGGTATCGCTGGCCACCGTGCTTGGGCGCGAAACGCGCGCAGCGGCTGCGCAGCGCCAGCCCATCGGCCTCGACGCCAAGCTCGGGTCGGCCATGCGGCGCAAGCCGCTCGTCCTCGTGCTGGTGGTGGGCGAGACCGCACGCGCGGCCAATTGGGGCTTGAACGGCTATGCGCGGCAGACGACGCCGCAACTGACCGCCTTGCCGGTGATCAACTTCCCGCAGGTCACGAGCTGCGGCACCAACACCGAGGTGTCGCTGCCGTGCATGTTCGCGCCGCGCGGACGCCGCGACTACGACGAGGCGCGCATCCGTGGCAGCGAGAGTCTGCTGCACGTGTTGGCACGCGCCGGCGTCGCGGTGCACTGGCGAGACAACCAGTCAGGCTGCAAGGGTGTGTGCGACGGTCTGTCCAATGACCACGTGCAGGCCCTGAACGCGCCGGGCTTGTGCAGCGCGGGCCAGTGCCTCGACGAAGGCCTCCTGCAAGGGCTGGAGCAACGCCTGGCCACGGCGCAGGGTACCCAGCTGCTGGTGCTGCATCAGCTCGGCAACCACGGGCCTTCGTACTTCAGGCGCTACCCGCCGCCGTTCGCCCGCTTCGTACCGGCATGCAACAACGACGACCTATCGCAGTGCACGCGGCAGGAGATCGTCAATGCCTACGACAACGCGCTGCTGTACACCGATCACGTGCTCGCCCAGCTGATCACGCAATTGGCAGCGCACGCCGACAGCGTTGATTCGATGCTGCTGTACGTCTCGGATCACGGCGAGTCGCTGGGCGAGGGCGGCTTGTTCCTCCATGGCATGCCGTTCGCGATCGCGCCCGACGTGCAGACGCACGTGCCGATGATGATGTGGCTGTCCGCCGGTGCCGCCGGCAGCATCGGTCTCGACACCGCCTGCCTGCGGCGCCAGGCCCGTACGGCGCTGACCCACGACAACCTGTTCCATACCTTGCTCGGGTTGCTCGACGTGAGCACTCGGCTGTACGAACCGCGCCTGGACTTCGGCGCCGCCTGCCGCCGGACGGACGCCGCACCGTCGTGATCCTGGCGCGACGTTGGGAGGTTGCGGTCGCGGGTATCGGCCTGATCGCATTGCTGCTGTGGGAATGGTCCGGCCTCGATCTGGCGCTGACGCGCGCCTACGGATCGCCGAGCGGGTTCGTCTGGCGCGATGCCTGGCTCACGCGCACGCTGCTGCACGACGGCGGCCGCGCGCTGGCCTGGGCCGTGATGGCGCTGTGGCTGCTGACGCTGGGGCTCGATCACGGCGTCGATCGCTCTCGACGGCTGCGCTGGATCGGCGTGTCGCTGTTGTGCCTGCTGCTTGTGCCGGCGCTCAAGCAATTCGCCGCCAGCAGCTGCCCGTGGGAGCTGCAGGAGTTCGGTGGCCGCGTCGCGACCTACGTGCCGCACTGGAGGCTCGGCGTGCACGACGGCGGCCCGGGCCACTGCTTTCCATCGGGCCATGCCGTTGCGGCATTTGGCTTCTTCGCGATCTACTTCGAGCGCCGCAAACACCATCCGCGCGCCGCGCGTTGGTGGCTCGCTGCTGTGTGCGCGACAGGGGCGCTGTTCGGCTGGGCGCAGTTGGCGCGTGGCGCGCACTTCGCCAGCCACACGCTGTGGACGGCGTGGTTGTGCTGGGCGGTGTGCGTGAGCGCGACGCTGCCGCTTCGGCTTCGGAGGAAGGGAGAAATCAGCCTTGCGGGTTGTCGGTGACCCACTCGCGCCAAAGGCGAGCAGGATGGCCAGTGCCACAGGGCCGACGTCGTCGCAGGCTCAGCCATCGTTGTGTCCCGAATTGGTAGCGGTGTCGCTCAACCTCGACATTGTGCGTTGAAGGAAGGCGTCGGTGTGGCCGCATAGCTTGGCCGACGGGACGTCAGCCCTTCCGATCCAGCGTGCTCTACGAGAAGCACGCTGCTGGCGCGCGTGAAGGTTCATTCAGCCGGCCACCGGAGTGGCCAGATGTGGCCGGAAGCGCGTTCCGTGTGAGTTCGCGTTCCCGACAGGTGGGCGCGCAGAAGTTCTCGCTCGCGCT
>DATKJN010000585.1:0-2334 GCA_035543655.1 Burkholderiaceae bacterium
TCGTGGTGGCCTGAACCGGCCATGGACGTCCTGGCGCATGGCTTGTGGGCTGCGGCGGCGCTGGTGGTGGCGTGCCGGCGTGCCGCGCTCAAGCCGGCGATTGCGCGCGCCGCGGTCGTCGCATCGGTGGTGCCCGATCTGCTCCATTCGATTCCGCTGGTCGTGTGGAGCGCGCTCGCTGGCCGCGATGGGATCGCATTGCTGCGCCAATACGCCTTCTCGTTGCCGGGACACGAGCCATGGGTGCCCGAGTGGGTCGCTTTGGCGAGCCACCACATGCACTGTGCGGCACACAGCGCCGTGGTGGCCGCGGTGTTGTCACTGGTGGCGTGGCTGGTCGTGCCGACTGTGATGATCGTGCTGCTCGGCTGGTGGTCGCATATCGCCATCGATCTGTTCACGCACTCGGCCGATTTCTACCCGGCACCGGTGCTCTATCCGCTGAGCGATCGCACCATCGACGGGTTCGCGTGGAATCGACCGGAGCTCTTGATTGCGAACTACCTCGCGTTGACCATCGTCTGGTGGTGGATCGCACGCACCCGCAACGCCCACGCGGCGCCGTCTGTCGCTGGCGCGTCAGGCGCGCTCAAAGCGCCGCATCAAACCTGGAGGCAACCGCCATGAAGGTCATGGTCACCGCTAACGCTGCCGCGACTCCGCGACCACTTGGCAAGGTGTGCACCGCGGCGCCGCCGGTTGCACGCGAAGACGCGCCGGCGCGATCACGTTGCCGCAATCGACGCAGTCACCATAGGTGCCGGCGTCCAGGCGCAGCAGCGCTGCCTCGATTTGCGCGAGTTCGTCGACGTCACGCTGCACCTCGGCGCCCTGCAGGTCCGTGGCCAGCGCTTGTCCAGCCACGTCCTTGCGGTCGGCCACGTCGTGCGCCGCCAGCAGGTTGACTGGCGCAAGTGCTGACGCGTCGTTGGCGTGGATCTCCTCGCGCAGACCGGCGCGCCGTTCTTCGAGGAGAGTGCGAAGCGAAGCAAAGTGGACTGGTGTGGCCATGACAGCAAAACCGCGGGTGCACGACAGGCGGCGATGTTCACATGCCCCGGCGGGGCTGGCCTGATTCACATCAATTGCGCCACCTCGTGACGCAGAAGGTTGCCGCAGGGCAAAGAAGGCGTCGTGGACGCGTCAGTCTGGAGGCCATCGCCTGACGAAAGCCAGGCTGCGCCCAGTGGCGTCATGAGGCGTTGTCCTACGCCGTCGATCCGCACGCTCCGACAGGCGCGGCCGTCGCCACAAGGCAAAGTGCACGGCAGTCGCTACCGGCCGGGCCCAACGAGTGCGGGCACGGCATGCGGCAGGACTGTGCCGAGGGCTCGTTGCCGGCCCGAGCGCGGTCGGTGTGGGTATCGGGCCGGCAGGAGAAACCGCAATGACCAAGTCGAATCAAGGCGCCGATCCGGCGAAGAAGGTCGATGACACGATCGAGACCAACGCGCCGCTGCAAGGCGAAGGCAACTACACCGCAGCCCGCCGCTACGACAAGGCGCAGGAGAAGTTCGCCAAATCCGGCCAGGTCGACGACGCGGCACGCCGCGCCGCCCCCGAGTCCGAGGAAGACCGCGAAGCGCTGAAGAAGGCCGAGGAAGAAGGGCGCCGTCACGCGCGGAAGTGAACGCGACAACGAGCAGAGATCGTTCGATCGATTCGATCGAGCCTTGCGCAGCGGCCTGCCGGCCGCTGTTTTTTCGTCCGCTGCACAATGCGGCCGATTCGCGGCGCGGGCCGCGAGCATGGAGTGGGCTGATGCGCTTGCTGTCGCTTCCGATCGTGCTGGTCGCGGTGCTGGCCGCGAGTTGCGCCACCGTGGTCAATCCAGTGACAGGCGAGTCCGAACGCTCGGTGTTGGTGGAGGCCGCCGAAGTGGAGCAAGGCAAGAAGGCCCACCCGGGAGTGCTCGCCGAGTACGGCAGCTACAACAACCCGCGCGTGCAGGACTACGTGAACGAGCTCGGCCAGCGCTTGGCGCGGCAGTCGCACCGCGCCAACCTGCAGTGGACCTTCACCGTGCTCGACAGCCCGGAGATCAACGCCTTCGCGCTGCCAGGCGGCTATGTCTACGTGACGCGCGGCATCATGGCCTATCTCGACAGTGAGGCGGACCTGGCCGGCGTGATCGGCCACGAGATCGGCCATGTCACGGCGCGCCACGGCGCGCAGCGGGCGACGCGCCAGCAGACCGCGGGCATCGGCGTGCTGGCCGCCAACGTGCTCGGCCAGGTACTCGGCGTGGGCAATCTCGCCGGCCAGGTGGCGCAATCGGCGGCGGCGGGCTACGTGGCCTCATACAGCCGCGACCAGGAACTGCAGGCCGACCAG
>DATKJN010000586.1:0-2299 GCA_035543655.1 Burkholderiaceae bacterium
TTGTCCAACGGCCTGTGTTCGCTGAACCCGGAGGTCGATCGCCTTTGCATGGTGTGCGACATGGTGGTCGACGCCGCCGGCGAGATCGTGGGTTACCAGTTCTATCCGGCCGTGATGTGCTCGCAGGCACGGTTCACCTACACCGAGGTGGCCGCGATCCTCGGCAACACGCGCGGCCCCGAGGCGCAGCGGCGCAGCGAGCTCGTGCCGCACCTGATCCACCTGCACGAGGTCTACCGTGCGCTGCTCAAGCACCGCGGCACTCGCGGCGCGGTGGACTTCGAGACCACCGAGACGCAGATCGTTGCCGACGACAACGGCCGCATCGAGCGCATCGAGCCGCGCAAGCGCAACGAAGCGCACCGCCTGATCGAGGAGGCGATGCTGGCTGCCAACGTGTGCGCGGCGGAGTTCATCGCCGAGCACGGTCACCCGGCGCTTTACCGCGTGCACGAGGGGCCGACGACCGAAAAGCGCATCACGCTGCAGAACTACCTGAAGGCGATGGGCCTGGGCATGTCGCTGTCCGACGACCCGACGCCCGGAGAACTGCAGGCGATCGCGACCGCCACGCGTGAGCGGCCCGATGCGTCGCAGATTCACACGATGCTGCTGCGGTCGATGCAGCAGGCGCACTACACCGCGGCCAACAGCGGGCACTTCGGCCTCGCCTACGAGGCCTACACGCACTTCACCAGCCCGATCCGGCGCTATCCCGATCTGTTGGTGCACCGAGTGATCAAGGCGTTGCTGCAAGGCAAGCGCTACCACTTGGACACCGGCGCGCTGGAAGACGCACCGAAAGTGTCGAAGGCTTCGCGCGACAAGGCGGTGGGCAAGCGGGCGGTATCGGCCCAGGAGACCGAGCAATGGAACGCGGCCGGCGCGCATTGCAGCACCAACGAACGCCGCGCCGACGAGGCATCGCGCGACGTCGAGGCCTGGCTCAAGTGCCGCTACATGCGCGAGCGCCTTGGCGAGGAGTTCAGCGGCACCGTCAGCGCGGTGGTCCCGTTCGGCCTGTTCGTCACGCTCGACGACCTCTACGTGGAAGGCCTGCTCCACATCACCGAGATCGGTGGCGGCTACTACCGCTTCGACGACGTGCGCCAGGAATTGCACGGCGAGCGCAGCGGCACGCGCTATGCCGCCGGCACGCGCGTGCGTGTGCAGGTGAGCCGCGTCGACCTCGACAGCCGCCGGATCGACTTTCGCATGGTGCGCGAAGGCGACGACGAACGCCTGTTGTCGCGCGGGCGCAAGTCCGAGTCGCGTTCGCCGCAGGCCGAACTGGCCGCGGTGCGCGCGCGCGATCGGGCCACCAAGTCGAGCATGGCGCGCGCAGCCAAGGCGCGTCCGCGCGTGGGCAGCAAGAACGCCAGCGCCAAGAGCGGGCGCGGTCGCGGCGGCCCGCGGCGCTAGTCCGCTCGATCACGCAGCGCGTCGCGCGCGCGTTGCATCGCGCCGATCTGCTCGGATGCGCGCAGTGGCCCGGTGAGCGGGCCGTGCTCGGTGGCCGCGCCGTGCAGCCACGCCGTGGCCTCGGTCACGCGGTGAGCCGCGCCGTCACCGGCGCTGCCCCACCAGCCGCCGAGCCATCCGGCCAGCACATCGCCGCTGCCGGCCGTGCCCAGCCGCGCATCGCCGGTGGCGTTGATCGACGCGCATGGATCGGCGCTCGCGACCACGCTGCCCGAACCCTTGAGCAGCACGGTGCATTGCGTGGCCTCGGCCAAGGCGCGGGCTGTGCGCACGCGGTCGGCCTGCACGGCAGCCGTGGTCCGCTGCAGCAACCGCGCCGCTTCGAGCGGATGCGGAGTCAACACGGTTTCCAGTGAGCGCGCGGCGCGCGCACGCAAGGCGCGCTGCAAGCCGGCGTCGGCCGCGATCGCATTCAGCGCGTCGGCGTCGAGCACCAGTCGGCGTGCATGGTGCAAGACGGGGGGCAGGGCGGCGCGTATGGCGTCGCCGCCTCCGCAACCGCACACCACGGTCGACCGCGCCAGCACGTCGGGTTCAAGCATCTGCGCGCTCGGGCGCGCCATCAGCTCCGGCTGGGCCGCATCGAACGGTGGTGCGTCGTGCGCGGCCAGCAGGCCGAGGTAGACGCGGCCGGCGCCGGCCGCGAGTGCGGCGCGCCCCGCCAGCACGGCAGCCCCGATCATCCCCACGGCGCCACCGATCACGAGCACGTCGCCGAACGTGCCCTTGTGTTGCTCGTGCGCGCGCGCTGTCGACAGTGCACGGGCCGCCCCGGGACCGCTCAGGCGCATCGTGGCGTCGCGTGTCGATACGCCGA
>DATKJN010000587.1:0-3589 GCA_035543655.1 Burkholderiaceae bacterium
AAGGGTGCGCCCGACGCCAAGGCGCCGCCGGTCGTGCTGGGGTTGGCGTCGGCCATCGAGAGCCTGGATCCCCCGGCGCAGCACCAGCAGCGACGCGACGCGCTGCTGTTCGGCGGCGACTACTTCGCCAAGGGGTCGGACCGCTGGGGCCTGCACGCCTGCCCCGGCTCGAAGATGGGGGTCGGCGTGATGCTCGCGATGGCCGCCGCGCTGCTCGATGCGGGCACGCTGCGCGCCACCGGCTCGCCGGTGCTGCTGATGCTGACGCCAAAGCCGACGCCAGCGCCGCCCTGATCAAAGTCGCTCGCGCAGTTGCAGCGCTTGGGTCAGGTGCCAGTCCATCGCCATGGTGTCGAAGGCGGCGGCGGCCTGATCGATCAATCTGCGCGCGCGGGCGGCCTCGCCGACCGTGGCCGCCAGCTGCGCCTCGACGAGTTGCGTCACGGCGAACTCGTGCGCCGAATCGCGGCCGCGTGCTACGCGGTAAGCGCAAGCCAGTTGGCGTTGTGCCGCGTCAGGCCTTTGATCCTCCAGCGCCGCGCGTGCCATCGCACGGCAAGCCATCGCCAGGCCGATGCGATCGCCGCGGCGCCCTCGCTGCAGGGCCCACATGGCATGCCGTTGCGCTTCGGCCGGGCGACCCAGCTCGTGCAGGCCTTCGGCCAGCCAGCCGTGGGTGAGTGAGCGAAACAGTCCGCTGTCGCGCGGCAAGAGCCATTCTGTGACGGCGACGATGCCGGCCATCGCATCGGGCGTTCGCTCGAGCATCCAGCGCGCGTAGCCATCGATCGCGCGCGCGATCGACAACTGCCACAGACTGCGCGTCGCCTCGGCGATGCGGGCCGACTCGGACGCCGCCTCACGCGCGACGGCCCAGCGGCCCTGCCAGAGCAACACCGCGGCGCGCCAACCCTGGATGCTGGCGCCGATTTGATGCGTGAGCCCGACGACACACTCCAGCGCCTGGTCGAAGCAGTCGGCGGACGCGGTGAACCGACCGTGATCGCCCAGCACCACACCACGGCACACCAAAGAGTACGCCAGGCCCACGTTGGTGTGGCGGCCGCTGCGGTGGCTGCGCTTGATGTCGATCGCGCGGTCCAGCAGCGTGGTCGCGCGCGCGTACTGGCCGGCAGCGGTATGCGCCTCGCCCAGCGAGGCCATCGCTTGCACGGCCAGCGGTTCGTCGCCCACCTGCTCGGCTTCCAGCAGCGCACGTTCGCCGTGCGCGATGGCCACGCGTGGCTCGCCCAATGCGTAGTTCACGCAGCCCAGCCAGTGCCGCGCCCGCGCCACGCGCAGCGCATCGCCGTGGCGTTCGGCCAATGCCACTGCGCGTTGGGCCAGCTCGATCTGGTTGCGCTCGGGATCGAACATGCACACCATGGCCAGGCGCTGCACGATGTCCACCCAGCGCAGCGCCCGCTCGCCGGCAAGCTCGCCGCGCTCGAGCGCAGTCAATGCCGCGCGGTAGTGTGCCCGTGCACGGTCGAGAGCCGAAACAGCCAGCGCTCGATCGCCGGCCCGTTCAGCGTAGTGGGCCTCCAGCGCGGGATCGCCACCGGCACCGAAATGCAGGGCCAACGCCTCGGCATCCTCTTCACCGCACGCGGCCGCATGCTGCATCAGCGCTGCCCCGATGCGCAGGTGCAGCGCCTGGCGTGCGAGCAGCCCCACCGAGGCGTAGATCACGTCGCGTGTCACGCCGTGCTTGAAGCGCAGCGTGCCCGCGTGTTCGCCGGGGAACAGCAGATCGTGTTCGGCCAGGTCCCGTATCAGCGGGCTGTCGGGGGCGCAGCCGATGATGCGGGCCAGCAGCCAGGCGGGCACCGAGTTGCCGATGACGGCGGCCGTGCGCACCATGTCGACCAGGGCCGGGCTCAGGCGCTGCACGCGCGACTCGATCAGCTGGTTGATCCAGCCCGCCGGACTCGACAGTGCAGCCAGTCGTCCGCTGTCGCCGCGTGCGGCCGAATGGCACAGCTCTTCGATGAACAGCGGATTGCCGCCGGCGCGCGAGCAGATCTGAGCCACAACGAAGGGGTCGGCCCCTGGCAGGTGAGCGCCGACGGCCTGCGCCGCCGTGATGTCGTCCAACGGCTCGAGGGCGATCGTCTCGACACCCGGCGTGGCTGCTGCTGGCGCGCCGCTCAACCGCCGCGTCAGCACGATCAGCAGGCGCAGGTTGGACAGACGTTGCACGGCGGCCAGCACGTGGTGTGAGGCATCGTCGGCCCATTGCCAGTCGTCGACGAAAAGCACCAGCGGCTGCTCTCGGGCCAGGCCTTCGAACCACTCGACCCAGCCGCGTGGCTTCGACGGCGGCTCGGCCACACCGAGCGAGTTCAGCATCTGGCGCAGTGGCTGCAGTGGCGCGCCGCGGAGATCGCCTTCGCAACTGCCCCGCAGCACTCGGCAGTCGCGCTGTCGAGCGTGGTGCAAGAATTCCTCGACCAAGCGGGTCTTGCCGATGCCGGGTGGCCCGACCACCTCCAGACGAGCGAGCCGGCCGGCACAAGCCGTGTCCAGCGCATGCGCGAGCCGATCGAACTCGTGTTGACGGCCAACGATCGGCGCGCGCGGACGGCCGCGGACCTCCGCACCGGCGGCCGTTTGGGCGAGTGCTTCAATGCGGTAGACAAGGATCGGCGTCTCGCGGCCCTTGACCGAGAGCATGCTGGGTGCGCCTGCGCCGAAGAAGCGCCGCGCCGGCCCCAAGGTCTCGTCGCTAACAACGATCTCGTGCGGACCGGCTGCTTCCGACAATCGGGCCGCGATGTTGGGTACCGTGCCCATCAACTCGAAGCGACCGCGCTCGATGTCACCGGCGCCGATCAGTACGAGCCCGGCGTGAATGCCGGTGTGCAACTGCAGCGAGAAGCCCTCCGGCAGTCGCGGTGCCAGGCGCCGCACGGCCTGGTGCAGAGCGATTGCCGCTTCGACCGCACGGCGGCCGGCGTCTTCCTGCGCGACGGGGTGGCCGAACATGGCCAGCAGTCCGTCGCCCTGGACGCGCACGATCGTGCCGCCCCAGCGAGGCACCGCTTCTTGGTAGGCAATGCGCAACGTCGACAGCAGCGCCGCATACTGCTCGGCCTCCATCGCGCCGGCCAGTTCAGTCGAACGCGACAGATCGGAAAACAGCAGTGTGACGTAGTGACGGCTACCTTCCGTCGCCGAGTCCGCACCGGTCGCGGTGCCAGGAGGGGTCACGGGGCCGCCGCTCGGAGCCCTGCGGCGTTTCGGCGCATCGGGCATGTCGTTGTGGCGTCGTTGCACGCGTGCAAATGATGACACAGGACCATGGTGCCCAGCGCGGGTCACGATGGCGAGTTGCAGGTCCGAGCGGACCGACAACCGGCGCCGTCGAGCGGATGAACAGACCGTGCTACCGCCGCGGACCGTCGTCCGCCAAGCCGAGCGGGGGCGCCACCTCCTCCAGCGGCTTGCGTTCGGCGTTCACCGCCCAGCGCCACGCGATCGCCGCTGCCACCACCACCAGCACGGCGCCGAACAGGTAGCCGGCGAAGACGTTGGCGCGGTCGCCGCTCTCGATCAATGCGCCGAACAGGGCCGGCGCCGCGAAGCC
>DATKJN010000588.1:0-7952 GCA_035543655.1 Burkholderiaceae bacterium
GGCGAGCGCATCGATGGCGCGTGCAAACGCTTGTGCGCCGGCCGCGTTGCGGTACTTCAGGAGGGCGGCCACCGCGTTGTCGATCACCTTGATGATCAGCTCGGCGGGCGTGTCGTCGTCGCTGACCGCGCGGTGCACATAGGGCACGCCTTCGTTCACCGCACCGGCGAGCTTGAGCTTGAAGTCGGCCAGGCCGCCATAGCCCACGCTGCGACAAAAGCGCACCACGGTCGGTTTGCTGACGCTCGCGCGCTCGGCCAGCTCGCCCACCGGCATGCCGGCGAAGCGCCGTGGGTCGGCCATCAGCAGCGCCGCCACGCGCTGCTCGGCCGGCGGCAGCGCAGGGATCGCGGCGCGGATGCGTTCAAGCATCGCCGCAACGCTGTGCCCACCGGCAAGCCCGGTGCACGGCGCCGGGTCGCGTGGTCATTGCTCCTCGTCCCAGACGCAGCTGTCGCGCGCGATCATCGCGCTGGCCGCCGGTGGGCCCCACGTGCCGGCGGCATACGGCCGGGGTGGATGCGGGTCTTGAGTCCAGGCGTGCAGCACCGGCTCGACCCAACGCCACGCCTGCTCCTGTTCGTCGCTGCGCACGAAGAGATTCAAGCGCCCGGCGATGGCATCCATCAGCAGGCGTTCATAAGCGCCCACGCGCTCGGCGGCAAACGCCTTGTCGAAGTCGAGGTCGAGGAACACCGGCGACAGCAATTCGCCCTGACCCGAGCCCTTGGCAGCGAGCAGGTGCAACTGCAGCCCGTCTTCGGGCTGCAGTTCGATCACGAGCTTGTTGGCGCGCGCGCTGCCCGGAAAGATCGGGTGCGGCACCGGTCTGAAGTTGACGACGATCTGCGCATGCTGTGCCGCCAGCCGCTTGCCCGTGCGCAGGAAGAACGGCACACCGGCCCAGCGCCAGTTCTGCACCTCGGTGCGCAGCGCGACGAAGGTCTCGGTCGTGCTGCCGGGCGGCACCTTCTTCTCCTCGAGGTACCCAGGCACCTGCTGGCCGTTGACCGTGCCGGCCCTGTACTGGCCGCGCACCACGTCGCGCGCCACGGACTCGACTGCGAACGGCTTCAGCGACTTCAGCACCTTGAGCTTTTCGTCACGGATGGCGTCGGCGTCGTTGGTCGGCGGCGGCTCCATTGCGATCATCGTCAGCAGCTGCAGCGCGTGGTTCTGAATCATGTCGCGCAGCGCGCCGGTGCGATCGTAGAAGTCGCCGCGCGTGCCGACGCCCAGCGCCTCGGCCAGCGTGATCTGGATGTTGGAGATGCTCTCGCGCCGCCATAACGGCTCGAACAGTGCATTGCCGAAACGCAGCGCCGACAGGTTCTGCACCGACGGCTTGCCCAGATAGTGGTCGATGCGCAGCGCTTGCCGTTCGCTGAATGCGCTGGCGACGACCCGATTGATTTCCTGTGCGCTGGCGAGGTCGTGACCGAGCGGCTTTTCCAGCACCACGCGCACGTGCGGGCCGTTCAGGCCCGCGGCGCCCAACTGCGCGCACACCAGCGGGAACAGGTGCGGCGCGGTGGCGAGGTACATCACCACGGTATCGGTGCTGCGCTCTTCGAGCCAGGCCTTCAACCCGGCATAGTCACCCGGCTGCGACAGGTCCATGCGGCGGTAGTGCAGCAGCGTGGCGAAGCGTGCGAACTCGTCCTCGGTCGGTTGCTTGGCGGGATCGACCTCGACAAAGCGGTCGTGGATGAACGCGCGATAGTCGGCATCGCTGCGTGGGTCGCGTGCCACCGCGAGGATCCGGCCATCGGGCGGCAGCTTGCCGTGGCGGAATGCCTGGAACAGCGCGGGCATCAGCTTGCGCCACGTGAGGTCACCGGTACCGCCGAACAGAACGAGGTCGAACGACATGGTCGAGAGTGCTGCGTGAGCCATGTAACTTTGTTTCGTCAATGATGATGCGGCAGTTCCATACACGGGTCAACGCGCCCCCGCACCGGGTTTGCCCCGTGCGAGCCCTAGGACGGTGTGCACGGGCTCGTGGCTACCATCGACCCAGGTTGGATGGAGACAAGCAGATGAGTGGGCAAAGGACGATCCGTCGGCTGGCCTCGGCCGCCGGACTCATGGTGGCAGGCGCCCTCGCGCCAGCGCATGCGCAGGATGGCGGGCAGCTCAACGTGATCTGTTCGGTGCAGGCCGAGTGGTGCAACATGATCCAGACCGTGTTCGCCAAGAGCACCGGCGTCAGGATCAACATGTCGCTCAAAGGCTCGGGCGAAGCGCTCGCGCAGTTGATCGCCGAGAAGGCCAACCCCAAGACCGACGTGTGGTTCGGTGGCACTGGCGATCCGCACCTGCAAGCCGCCGAGCAGGACCTGTCGCTCGAATACAAGTCGCCCGCGTTGTCGCAGCTGCACGGCTGGGCGCAGCAACAGGCCGCGCAAAGCAAGTTCCGCACGGTCGGCATCTACTCCGGCCCGCTCGGGTTTGGCTACAACAGCGAGCTGATCGCGAAGAAGAAGCTGCCGGTGCCCAAGAGCTGGAACGATCTGCTGAACCCAGCCTACAAGGGCGAGATCCAGGTCGCCAATCCGGCGGCCAGCGGCACTGCGTACACGATGGTCGCGACCCTGGTGCAGTTGATGGGCGAGGAGAAGGCCTTCGAGTACATGAAGGGCCTGCACAAGAACATCAGCCAGTACACCCGCTCGGGCACCGGGCCGATCAAGGCGGTGGCGCGCGGCGAAACCACGGTGTCGATCAGCTTCGTGCACGACGGCCCGGGCGAAAAGATGCAGGGCTTCCCGGTCGAGACCATCACACCGGCCGAAGGCACCGGTGCCGAGATCGGCTCGATGTCGATCATCAAGGGTGCACGCAATCTGGAGGCGGCGAAGAAGTTCTACGAATGGGCGCTCACGCCGCAGGCGCAGCAGTTCGGCGCCGCATCCAAGCAGTTCCAGTTGCCGTCGAACAAGGGCACGGCAATCGATCCGCGAGTGCCCGACTTCAAGAAGATCAAGTTCATCGACTACGACTACGCCAAGTACGGCGCCTCGGCCGAGCGGCGCAGGTTGATTGCGCGCTGGGAGAAAGACGTCAACTCGCTGCCGCGCTGAGGTGGCTCCCTTGCGCGCGACGCTCGCTTCCCCCAGAGGGGGATCAGGCCTCTTCGGGCGGCCGCGCGGGGCCTGAGCGATGCGCCTGAGCGATGCGCCGCGCGCGCCGGCGGCCTGGTGGCTGCTGGGCGTGGTGGCGTTCGTGGCACTGCCGTGGTACCTGCCGCAGAACCTGTCGTGGTGGCAGGCGCTGCCCGCGGTGTTCGGCGGCAGCGACACGGCGGCCGGCGTCGTGCAGGCGTGGCGGCACGGCAAGCCCTGGTTGTGGATTGTGGCCATCGCGCTGCTGGGTGTTGGCGTGTCGTTGCGCTGGCGCGCCGGGCGCGCACAGGGGCGCGCGCTCGTGCTCGCCGCCGGCCTCGGTTTCGCGGGGGTGTTGGCCGCGGGCTTCACGATCGGCGCCAAAGGCTGGAGCTTCAGCGCGCTGGAGCAATTGTTCGGCGCGGCGCCGGGCAGCCAGTTCGGCATCGGCCTCGGCGGCGCGGCCACGCTGCTGGCGCTGCTGATGTTGTTCGGGGTCGGGATCGCCCGCCTCGGCGCCTTTCGTGGCGACTTGTTCGTCGCCTGCGCCGTCGTGCTGTGCTCGGCGCTGTTGCTGTTGTTCGTCGCCTTGCCGGTCGGTCAGGCGCTCGCCGGGGCTGCGTTGGACGAAGCGGGCCAGTGGTCGGGCGTCGCCTGGATCGATCGCATTGCAGGCGAGCGCGTGTGGGGGCTCGGCTGCCTGGCCGGTGGCGTGCGCTGCGGCGTGGCATGGAACACCTTGTTCCTGGCCACGCTGACGGCGGCCGGCACGACCGCGCTCGGCACGTTGATCGCGCTGATGGCCGAACGCGGCAACCGACGGCTGGCGCGACCGCTGCAGGTGCTGGCGCTGCTGCCGATCATCACGCCGCCGTTCGTGGTCGGCCTCGGCCTCATCTTGTTGTTCGGCCGCGCGGGCCTGGTGAACCAGGCACTGGAGTGGGCCTTCGGGGTCACCCCGTCGCGCTGGTTCTACGGCTTGTTCGGCGTCTGGCTGGCGCAGATGTTCGCCTTCACGCCGATCGCATTCATGATCATGCGCGGAGTGGTGCAGGGCATCAGCCCGTCGCTGGAGGAAGCCGCGCAGACGCTGCGCGCCAGCCGTGCGGCCACCTTTCGCAGCGTGACGCTGCCATTGATGAAGCCGGGCCTGGCCAATGCGTTCCTGGTCGGCTTCATCGAGAGCATGGCCGACTTCGGCAACCCGGTGGTCGTCGGCGGCCAGTACTCGGTGTTGTCGACCGAGATCTTCTTCGCCATCGTCGGCGCGCAGTTCGACCAAGGGCGGGCCGCGGCGTTGGCGCTGTTGCTGACCGCCTTCGCGCTGACGGTGTTCTTCGTTCAGCAGCGCGTGCTCGGCCGCACCGCCTACACCACGGTGTCGGGCAAGGGCGACGCCGGCCTGGCGATGCCGCTGCCCGACGGCGTCAAGCGCCTGTGCCACGCGCTCGCCGTGCCGTGGCTCGGCTTCACCGTGGTGGTCTACGTGTTCGCGTTCATCGGTGGCTTCGTGCGCACCTGGGGGCGCGACTACACGCCCACGCTGCAGCACCTGATCACCGCGTTCGACCTGCAGTGGGGCAGCCACGGGCTGGTGTGGGCCGGCACGGCGTGGAACTCGCTCTTCACCACGATCAAGCTGGCTGCGGTCGCGGCGCCGATCACCGCCGCGATCGGCCTGTTGATCGCCTGGTTGCTGGCGCGAACGCAATTCGTGGGCCAGCGCGTGTTCGAGTTCGGCGCGTTGCTCGCGTTCGCGATCCCGGGCACCGTGCTCGGCGTGAGCTACATCCTGGCGTTCAACGTGCCGCCGTTCGAGCTCACCGGCACCGCGCTGATCATCGTGCTGTGCTTCGTGTTCCGCAATCTGCCGGTGGGTGTGCGCGCCGGCGCGGCATCGTTCAAGCAGATCGACCGCTCGCTCGACGAGGCCTCGACGATGCTGCGTGCGGGCACCGCCACCACGCTGCGCCGCGTGGTGCTGCCGCTGATCAAGCCAGCCCTGGTGGCCGCGCTGGTGTACAGCTTCGTGCGCTCGATGACCACCGTGTCGGCGGTGATCTTCCTCGTCACGGCGGAAACCGAGCTGGCCACCACCTACATCATCGGCCGTGTCGGCAATGGCGACTACGGCGTCGCGCTGGCGTACTGCACGGTGCTGATCGCGGCCATGTCGCTGGCGACGGCGCTGATCCAGTGGCTGGTCGGCGAACGACAACTCGGCCGCCGCCGTGCGGCCGCGCATTGACATGAGCATTCAGTTCCGCGCCATCACCAAGCGCTACGGCGGGCCGAAGGCGCCGCTGGTCATCCACGGCATCGACTTCACCGTGCCCACGGGCACCTTGACCACGATCCTCGGGCCTTCGGGCTGCGGCAAGACCACCGTGCTGCGCATGATCGCCGGGCTGGAGTCGCCCACGGCGGGCGAGATCCTGATCGATGGTGTCGATGTCACCGCGCTCGGGCCTGCCGAGCGCAACGTGAGCATGGTGTTCCAGAGTTATGCGCTGTTTCCGCACATGAGCGTGCTCGACAACGTGCGCTACGGCCTCACGGTGAGCAAGGTGCCGGCGCACGAGGCGACGCGCCGTGCACATGAGGCGATGGAGTTGGTTGGCCTGCAAGGCTACGACACGCGCTTGCCGAGCGAGCTATCCGGCGGCCAGCAGCAGCGCGTGGCGCTGGCACGATCGCTGGTGCTGGAGCCGCGCGTGCTGCTGTTCGACGAGCCACTGTCCAATCTCGACGCGCGCCTGAGGCGCAGCATGCGCGAGGAAATTCGCGCGCTGCAACAGCGTCTGAAGCTGACGGTGGCCTATGTCACCCACGATCAGAACGAGGCGCTGGCCGTCAGTGACGAGATCATCGTGATGGACGTCGGCCGCATCGCGCAACGCGGCACGCCACAGGCGCTGTACGAACGGCCGGCGAGCGAATTCGTCGCCGGCTTCATGGGCGAGGCCATGCTGTTCGACGGCGAGGCGAGAGGCGACGGCACGGTGGCGCTGGGTCCGATCACACTGCGGCCGCGCCAGCCCGTGGCCGCGGGTGCCGTGCGCGTCGCTGTGCGACCCGAGGCGTGGCGCCTGTCGCCCCAAGGTCCGGGCATCGAGGCCGTGGTGCAAAAGAGCGCCTACCTCGGCAGCGTGCAGGAGTTGACGCTGCTGTCGCCGCTTGGCGCGGTGTTCGTCGTGTGGCCGGAGCCCGAGCCGCTGCTGGTCGCTGGCCAGCACGTATGGCTCAACCTGAGTGGCCATGGCGTGTCCGTGGTCCCTCGATGAGGCTCGAGCGCGTCCGATAATGCACGGGCCTCCTAGGGACGCCCGCTCACGGGTGCGTTTGCCTTGCCATGAACCAGCTCGAGCAGCTCAAAGAGATGACCACGGTGGTTGCCGATACCGGCAACTTCCTGCAGATGGCGCAATACGCGCCGCGCGACGCGACGACCAATCCGTCGCTGATCCTCAAGGCGGTGCAGCAGGCCGACTACGCGCACATCGTGCAGGATGCCGTGACGGCGCACCGCGACGAACCGATCGAGCAGATCGTCGACCGGGTGCTGGTGCGCTTCGGTTTGGAGATCCTCAAGATCGTGCCCGGCCGCGTGTCGACCGAAGTCGATGCCCGCCTGTCGTTCGACACCCAGGCCACCATCCGCCGAGCGCACCACATCGTCGGCCTGTACGAACGCGCCGGCATTGCACGCGAGCGTGTGCTGATCAAGGTGGCGGCCACATGGGAGGGCATCGTGGCTGCCGGCCAACTCGAGCGCGAGGGCATCCATTGCAACCTGACGCTGCTGTTCTCGTTTCCGCAGGCGGTGGCGTGCGGCGAAGCCAAGATCACGCTGATCTCGCCTTTTGTCGGCCGCATTTACGACTGGTACAAGAAGCAGGCCGGGTCCAGCTGGGACGAAGCCGCGCAGGCCGGGCCCAACGATCCCGGTGTGCGCTCGGTGGCACGCATCTACAACCACTACAAGCATTTCGGCATCCGCACCGAGGTGATGGGTGCCAGCTTTCGCAACGTCGGCCAGATCCTCGCGCTGGCGGGCTGCGACTTGCTGACCATCAGCCCGGAGCTGCTGGCGCAGTTGCAGGCCAGTGACGCGCCGGTGAAGCGATCGCTCGACGCGACCGCGGCCAAGGCCATGGCCCAGGCGAAGGCGCAGTTCGACGAAGCGCAGTTCCGCTACGCGCTCAACGACGACGCGATGGCCAGCGACAAGTTGGCCGAGGGCATCCGCCTGTTCGCCGCCGACGCGGCCAAGCTCGAAAAGCTGATTGAGGGATTGAAATCGTGAACCGTTGCGACCGCACGGTGGCCTGGCGCGCGCTGCAGGGCCACTTCGAGGCCCACGGCCGCGACTTCGACCTGCGCGATGCCTTCGCCCGCGATCCGGCACGGGCCGACGCGTTTTCGCTCGAAGCGCCGGAAGTGTTCGCCGACCTGTCGAAGAACCGCTGGGATCTGCTCACGCGCAAGTTGCTGCTCGACCTGGCGCACGAGACGGGGATGCCGGCGCGGCGCGATGCGATGTTGGCCGGCGAGCCGATCAACAGCACCGAGGGCCGGCCGGTGCTGCACACCGCGTTGCGCGCGCCGCGTGGCGCGGCACCGCACTCGGCCGAGGTGCACACGGTGCTCGATACCATGCTCGCGTATGCCGAGCGCGTGCGCGCCGCCGACAGCGGCATCCGCGCGGTCGTCAACATCGGCATCGGCGGCTCCGACCTCGGGCCGCAGATGGTGGTGCCGGCGCTCGATGCGCACGCGCTCCAGGCCATCGACATGCACTTCGTCTCCAACGTCGACGGCCACGACATCGCGCCGGTGCTGGCCCGG
>DATKJN010000589.1:0-4745 GCA_035543655.1 Burkholderiaceae bacterium
CCGTGGTGGAAGTGGCTGCTGCCCGGCGTGGCCATCGTGGCTGCGCTCGCGTGGCTGGCGTTGCGTGCGCCCTGGCCGATCGGTGGCACGGGCACGGGTGGATTCGAGGAGTACCGGCTGCCCGATCGCACCGCATTTCCAGTGGCGCTCGCAGTGGCACCGGACCGCTCGGGCGTGTGGTTCACGCTCGAGTCGTCCAACATGCTCGGCGTGCTGCGCGACGGGCAGTTCACGTTCGTGCGCAAGGAGTTCGAGAGCATCGAGCCGCTGGGCCTGGCGATCGATGCCCGCGGTGCGGCGTGGCTCACCGAAGCACCCAAGCAGGCCATCGTGCGCGCCGCCCCCGACGGCTCGATCGCTTCGTTTCCGCTGGGCACGCCGGTCGCGCGCCTCGGGCGCCTGGCCGTCGGCCCCGACGACTCGGTGTGGTTCGCCGAACCGACGCGCGGCAGCGTCACGCAACTCAAGGAAGGCCGCCTCATCCGCCATGCGGTGCGCAGTGCGGCGACTGCGACGACGCTGGCCGCGGATGCCGTGCCCTACGGCGTGGCCGTCGCGCCGGACGGCACCGTGTGGGCCACGCTGCCCAGCGCCGACGCGCTGATGCGCATCGCCCCCAACGGTGACAAGACGATCGTGCAGGTGCCGATCCGTCAAGCCGGTCTGAACGACATCGCAGTCGGCAGAGACGGCGCCGTGTGGTTCGCCGCCGCAGGCGCCAACCAGATCGGCCGCTACGCCGGCGGGCGCTTCGAGACATTCAAGGTGCCCACGCCCAACGCCGGGCTCACCGCGCTGGCGGTGTCACCCGACGGTGCGGCCTGGTTCAGCGCGCTGCGTGCGCACCGCATCGGCCGCGTGCACAACGGCGTGGTCACCGAGTTCGCGCTGCCGCGCGACAACGCGAGGCCGATCGGCATCGCGGTGGATGCCGATCACAACGTCTGGTACGCCGATCTCTCGGGCTGGATCGGCAAGCTGCCGGCCGATCGCGCGCGCGTGCGCTGACCCGCTCAGTTCACCTTCTGCCGCACGAAGCTCGGGCGGAAATCCTCGGTGAGGTGGTACACGAGCGAAGCCACCATCTCCTCGCGCGGGTTGGACACGCCGCGCATGCCGCCGCTGACCCCCTGCTCGGCCGACACCTTCACGGCACCGAGCTGGCGCCGCGCCCAGGCCGAACTGCTCCACATGCTGGCACCGGTGCGGGTCTCCAGCAGCTCGATGTTGATGTCGCCGCGCAGGTCCATGCGCACGCCACCTTCGAGCTTGGTCACATCGGTGATCGTGACCTCGGTCTTCGGCTCCGAATAGTTCAGGCTGCCGACGAAGATCGCGTCCACGCCGTACTTCTTGCCGATCTTGCGCATGGTCTGCTGATCGAATTCCTTGCTGCCCACCGCCGCCAGCACCGAGTCGCGGCTGCCGAGCTTGACGATCCGCGTGCCCGGCTGCGCGGCGTGGATGTGCGAGCCGAATTCGCGCGTGGTCTGCGCATCGATCGAGCGCGAGGCGTTGGATTCGAAGTCCACCAGGCCCAACGTGCCGAAGCCCTGCAGATCGGCCCGCGGCGGCACCTGCACGGTGACCGTCTTGGTGCTCGAGCAGCCCGACAGCACGGCCAGCGACAACAACACCCCCGCAGCGAATCCAGCAACCTTGCGCATACACACCCCTGTCGTTAGTGACCGCGTGTGCGCAGCAGGTTCAAACTGGCCGGGTCACGCCACCATTCTTGTGCCGTGACGAGGGGCCGGATCACGCCGGGCGCCGGCGCCACATGATTTCGTGAAATCCGGCGCCGGCGGTGCATGCGGTTTTACCGCTGCGGCGGACCTCACGCCGCGACGGGCTCCTCGATCGCCAGGGCCTCGATCTGCGACTGCGCCGAGGCGAGCGCCTGTTGCTCGGCCTCAGGGCCCATCGCGAGGCCTTCGGCATAGACAAGCTGGATGTCGCTCATGCCGAGGAACGACAACACCGTCTTCAGGTAGGGCACTTGCGTGTCGGCGGGCGTGTTGCGGTATTGGCCACCGCGCGTGAGCGCGATGACGACCTTCTTGCCCTTGAGCAACCCCTCGGGGCCGTTGGCGGTGTACTGGAACGTGACCTTGGCGCGCGAGATGGCATCGATCCAGTTCTTCAGCGGTGCGGGCACGCCGAAGTTGTACATCGGCACACCAAGCACCACCACGTCGGCCGCCTGCAGCTCGGCGATCAACGCATCGTCGAGCGCCACCCGCGCGGCCTGCGCCGGCGTGCGCTGCTCGGGCGGCGTGAACAACGCCTGCAGCGTGGCCTCGTTCAGTTCGGGATGCGGCGTGCGGCCAAGGTCGCGCACCGTGATCGCGGCTTGAGCCGGGTCGGGCAGCGACGCTTGCAGGCGTTCGACGATCTGGCGAACCAGCCGGGTGGAATGCGAGCCTTCGGCGCGTGCGCTGGAGTGGATCTGCAGGATGTTCATGTGGGCTCCGGGGTGGGTTTTCGGTTCGATGAAGCCAATGTAGTTGTCCCGAAATCAAACCGGAAGCCGTTGAATTGGATAACATCGTTCCATTCAAGAGACAATCGGAGGGCGTTGAGCGCCATGAACCTCGAAGCCAACGATCTGATCCTGTTTGCCCACGTGGTCGACGCCGGCAGCTTCAGCCGCGCCGCCGAGCGCGCCGGCCTGCCCAAGTCCACCGTGTCACGCCGGGTGGCGATGCTCGAAGCGCAGCTCGGCGAGCGGCTGCTGTTGCGCACCACGCGCAAGCTCACCGTGACCGACTTCGGCCACAGCGTGCTCGAGCATGCGCACCAGGTCGCTGTCGAGGTCGAGGCCACGTCGGCCCTCGCGCAGCAGCGGCAAGTGCAGCCGAGCGGCCGACTGCGCGTGTCGATGCCGGCCGATTTCGCCAACGGCGTGCTCGCGCAGCTGCTGTCGTCGTTCGTCGCGCAGCACCCGGCGATCTCGCTGGAGCTCGATCTGTCACCGCGGCGGGTGGATCTGATCGGCGAGAACTTCGATCTCGCGATCCGCATGGGCGATCTGCCCGATGACGCATCGCTCGCCGCGCGCCGCCTGGCGGTGTTCGCCGGTGGCCTGTACGCGTCGCCGGCCTACCTGCAGCGCCGTGGCGCACCGCAGGAACCCGAGGCGTTGATGGAACACGATGCGTTGCGCATCCTCACGCGCAGCGGCGAGCCGATGCGTTGGCTGCTGACGCGCGGCGAGGCGAGTTGGGAAGGCACGCCGCCCGGGCGCGCCACCGCCAACTCACCCGACCTGCTGATCCGCATGGCGCGCGACGGCGCCGGCATCACCGCCGTGTCGCACCACTTCGCCGAGCCCTACCTGCGCAGCGGCGAACTCGAGCCGGTGCTGGAGGACTGGTCGTTGCCGCCCGGCGTGGCGTGGGCGGTGTTTCCAGGGCGCCGTCTGATGCCGGCGCGCACGCGCGCGTTCCTCGATGCGTTGCAGGGCGAGTTCTCAGGGCCGAGGTGCCAGGCTCAGCACGATCGGTTGGAAGAAACGCGGCAGGGCCGGCTCATGGCCAAGGCAAGGAAGGCAGTGGCCACCGGCAAGCACGGCGCCAATTTGCAGCGATGATGCGGGCTTGGACTGTCGCAGTGTTCTTCCGCGGAGGTGGTGTGTCCATGTTGCCAGCGCGACGCAGAAGGATCCTCCTGTCCACGGCGGCGGTCATTGCCGCTCCCCGCGTGATCGCCCAGCCACGCGCAATGCCCCGCATCGCGCTGCTCTCGGGTGGCAGGCAGTCCGATTCAGCCAGCTTGCTCAACGCGCTGCTCGAGGGCTTGCGCGCACTGGGCTATCAAGAGGGGCGCACGATCGAGATCGACGCCCGCTACGCGGATTACTCCGCCGCCCAGGCGCAGCGGCTCGCCGCCGAGATTGCCGCACGCAGGCCGACATTGATCGTCACCAACGGCGGTGGCATCGAACCAGCGATCGGTCTGTCGCCCGCTGTTCCGGTGGTGTTCGTCCACAGCGGCAATCCGGTCGATGCCGGATTTGCAGACAGCCTGTCGCGGCCCGGGCGCAACGCGACCGGGGTGTCTCTGATGGCGCTCGACCTGATCGCCAAGCGGATGGAGTTGCTCAAGCAGCTTCGGCCCGGGATGCGGCGCGTGGCCTTTCTCGCCAGTCCGGAGCATGCCGGCCAGCATCGTGAGTTCGCGGCGTCGCGCGCGGCCGCCGAGCAGGTCGGCGTGGACGTGGCGTATCACCAAGCGCGCACGCCCGATGAGCTCGCCGCCGCGCTCCCCAAGGTCGTGGAAGGCAAGCCCGACGGTGCCATGCTGTTTTCCGACGCCCTGATGTTCGGGCAGCGTCAAGGGCTGGCCACGTTCTTTCTCACGCACAAGATCCCGAGCGCGGCAGGCTACTCCGCATTCCCGGACAGCGGCCACGTGCTGTCGTACGGTCCCGAGCGGCTGGCGGTGTGGCGCCGAATCGCAGACTTCGTCGACCGCATCATCAAGGGCGCGCGCCCAGCGGACATGCCGATCGAGCTTCCGACCCTGTTCGAGCTGGTGATCAACCGGCGCTCCGCCACCGCCATGAACCTCACGCTGCCGCAGGGCCTGCTGGTCGGTGCCGATCGGATCATCGATTGACGAACCGTTGCCCGCCGTGAATCCGTAGCGCCTGCGGGGCAAGGCGGTCGCAGTGCGGCTACTCGACCACTTCGTTGGCGCGCACCAGCTGCGCGGCAGGAATCGTCAACGCCAGGCTCTTCGCC
>DATKJN010000590.1:0-2427 GCA_035543655.1 Burkholderiaceae bacterium
CCTTCAGCTTGCGGTCGGCCTCGTGATCCGCGTCGCGCCGGAACGCCACCGAGAGCTTGCGCACGCGCTCGATCAGGTCGAACGCCTCGACGCCTTCCTGCTCGCGGATCACGTCGCCGAGGATGCGCCCGAGTAACCGGATGTCCTCGACCAGCGGCTTGTTCTTCTGCGCCGCGTTGTCCCTCTCCTGCGCGGAAGGGCGTGCCTTGGCGGCGGGCTTGGGGCGGGCCGGGGCGCGCGACGAGGCCATGGTGAGGTCGCTTTCCTGTAATCGGGTTACCTGGTGATGATGCCAGCGCGGGCACCCGCAACGCGCGCACCATAATCGTGAACATGGACCGCGAGCCCATCATCGCCACGCGCGAGAGCCGACTGGCGCTCTGGCAAGCCGAACATGTGCGCGCGTTGCTGCACCAGCAATGCAAGTTGCAGGCCACGCTGCTGGGCATGACCACGCGCGGCGACCAGATCCTCGACCGCACGCTGTCCAAGGTCGGCGGCAAGGGCCTGTTCGTCAAGGAGCTCGAAACGGCGCTGGAAGAGCGGCGCGCCGACCTCGCGGTGCATTCGCTGAAAGACGTGCCGATGGATCTGCCGCCCGGCTTCGTGCTGGCCGCCGTGCTGGAACGCGAGGATCCGAGCGACGCGTTCGTCTCGCCGCGTTACGCCACGTGGCAGGCGCTGCCGCACGGCGCGCGAGTCGGCACGTCGAGCCTGCGCCGCGTGGTGCAACTGAAACACCTGCGGCCCGATCTGCAGATCGAGCCGCTGCGCGGCAACCTCGACACGCGGCTGCGCAAGCTCGATGAGGGGCAGTACGACGCCATCGTGCTGGCGGTGGCGGGCTTGATCCGCCTCGGCCTCGCCGATCGCATCCGCGCCCGCTTTGCGTTCGACGAGATGCTGCCGGCGGCGGGGCAGGGCGCGCTGGCGATCGAGGTGCGCGACGCCGACGGCGGCTTGCGCGCTGCACTCGAGCCCCTGATCCACACGCCGACCTGGCTGGCGGTGCATGCCGAGCGCGCGGTGTCGCGCACGCTGGGCGGCAGCTGCAGCGTGCCGCTGGCGGCCTATGCGCGCTGGGTCGATGGCGATCTGGTGCTGCGTGCCGCACTCGGCCACGCGGGCGACCCGTCGCAGCCGCTGCTGCAGGCGCACACCCGCGGCCGTCCAGCCGATGCGGCCGCGGCCACGGCATTGGGCGAACAGGTGGCGGCGCGCCTGCGCGAGCAAGGCGCCGACGCCTACCTCGCGGCCGGGTGAAGGCGGGCGCGGTGGCCTTGACGCAGCTGCTGGTCACGCGGCCGCAGGCGCAGGCCGAGAGCTGGGTGCGCGAGCTGTGTGCACAGGGCGTGCCGGCGCGGGCCTTGCCGCTGCTGGCCATCGAGCCCGCGGCCGAGCCGGCGGCGCGCGCTGCCTGGGCGGCGCTCGGCCGCCATGGTTTCGTGATGTTCGTCAGCCCGAACGCGGTGCACTCGTTCTTCGCGTTGCGGCCCCACGCGGATGCATGGCCGCAAGGCACGCGCGCCGGTTCCACCGGGCCGGGCACCACGCAGGCGCTGCTCGACGCCGGCGTGCCGGCGTCGCAGATCGACGAACCTGCGCGTGACACGGCCGCCTTCGATTCGGAGGCGCTGTGGCAGCAGCGCCTGCGCGCGCGCGATTGGCAACAGGGGCGGGTGCTGATCGTGCGCGGCGATGGCGGGCGCGAGTGGCTCGCCGAGCAACTGCGCGCGGCTGGCGCGCAGGTTGAATTCGTGCATGCGTACCGGCGCGTGTTGCCGCGCTGGAGTGCCGAGCAGCAGTCGCTGGCATCCCATGCGTTGGCCGAGCCGCGGCAGGTGGTGTGGCTGCTGTCGAGTTCGCAGGCGGTCGGCAACCTGTGCCAGCTGCTCCCGCAGGCGACATGGCCGCGGGCGCTCGCATGGGTCACGCACGAACGCATTGCGCAGGCCGCACGCACGATCGGCTTCGGCAGCGTGCACACCGTGGCTCCGACGCTGCACGACGTGGTGGTGCAGTGGGGTCGGTCGATACAATCAAGCGCACCGTCCGACCAGCGACCGTGATCGCTGCACCGTGAACCCACCCACCTCCGAAAACGCGTCGCCCACCCCGACGATCGAAACGTCTTTGTCTTTGCCTGCACGGCAGGATGCCCGTGCGCCGGCCGCGCCGTGGTGGCTGGTCGTGCTGGCCGGGGTGGTGGCGGTCGGTGCGTTGTGGATGGCGTGGCAGACCTCGCAGCGCACGCAGTCGCTCGAGCAGGAGCTGGTGCGCCGCCAGCAAGACAGCCAGACGCTGGCCACCGAGGCGCGTGTGCTGGCGCGGCAGGCGCAAGACGTGTCGCGCGATGCCGCGGCCAAGGTCGCGCTGCTCGAATCGCGTGTGGCCGAGAACACGCTGCAACGCTCGCAGCTCGAAGAG
>DATKJN010000591.1:0-4329 GCA_035543655.1 Burkholderiaceae bacterium
AAGAAGACGAACAGGTGCACCTGCGCGCTCTGCACCGACAGGCCGAACTTGTCGATCAGGTAGAAGGTGTAGAACGTGCTGATACCGGCCACGTAGAAGTACTTCGAGAAGATCAGCACCAGCAGCACGCCGATCGCGCCCAGCACCACGCGGTTCGGGTAGGGCGATGCCGCCGGCGCAACCGGACCGCGTTGCACGGCGATGGTGTGGTGCTGGGCATGCCAGCGGCTCACCTGCAGCAGCAGCACGATGCCGAGCAGGGCCGGCAGCGCGAACCACGCCACGCTGTGCTGGCCGTACGGCACGATCACCGCGGCCGCGACCAGCGGGCCGATCGCGCTGCCGGTGTTGCCGCCGACCTGGAAGATCGATTGCGCGAAGCCGTGGCGGCCGCCCGAGGCCAAACGCGCGACGCGCGACGACTCCGGATGGAACACCGCCGAGCCCAGGCCCACCAGTGCCGCTGCCATCAGCACCGTGGCATAGCTTGCCGCGTAGGCGAGCAGCAGCAGGCCGCACAAGGTCGACGTCATGCCCAGTGGCAGCAGGTACGGCCGCGGCTTGCGATCGGTGAACGTGCCGATCACCGGCTGGAACAGCGACGCGGTGAGCTGGTAGGTCAGCGTGATGATGCCGATCTGCGCGAACGTGAGGGAGAAGCGGCCCTGCAGCACCGGATAGATCGCCAGGATCAGCGACTGCATCATGTCGTTGATCAGGTGTGAGGCGCTCACCGCGCCCAGCACGCGCAACGCGGCCGGTCGCGGCTCGGACGGCGGCCGCGCGGTGGCGGCAGTGGCGGTGATGGACATCGGGCGTGCGGCGGGGGTCGCGTGGCGAGCGCGGCCCGGCATCATGGCATGCTGCGAATGGGTCGGCGGCGCGTGGGGAATGCGGCGATGCAAGCACTGCAAGGTTTGAAGGTGCTCGAACTCGGGCAGTTGATCGCCGGGCCGTTCGCCGGCAAGACGCTGGCCGACTTCGGCGCCGATGTGATCAAGGTCGAGCCGCCCGGCATCGGCGATCCGCTGCGCAAATGGCGCCTGCTGCGCGACGGCACCTCGGTGTGGTGGGAGGTGCAGTCGCGCAACAAGCGCTCGGTGTGCCTGGACCTGCGCACGCGCGACGGGCAGAGCGCGGTGCGCGCCCTCGCCGCCGAGGCCGACGTGCTGATCGAGAACTTCAAGCCCGGCACGATCGAAGGCTGGGGTCTGGGCTGGGATGCGCTGCACGCGCTGAATCCGCGCCTGATCATGCTGCGCATCTCGGGCTATGGGCAGACCGGTCCGTACCACGACAAGCCGGGCTTTGGCGTGATCGCCGAAGCGATGGGCGGCATGCGCCACGTCACCGGCGAGCCCGGCCGCGTGCCGGTGCGCGTGGGCGTGTCGATCGGCGACACCTTGGCCGCACTGCATGGCGTGATCGGCGTGCTGATGGCGCTGCGCCACCGCGATGCCCACGGCGGCGTCGGCCAGGTGGTCGACGTGGCGCTGTACGAGTCGGTGTTCAACGTGATGGAGAGCCTGCTGCCCGAGTACGACGCCTTCGGCGCCGTGCGCGAGCGCGCCGGCAGCGCGCTGCCCGGCATCGCGCCGACCAATGCCTACCCGTGCCGCGACGGCTCGTACGTGCTGGTGGCCGGCAACGGCGACAGCATCTTCAAGCGCCTGATGCAGGCGATCGGGCGCGGGGATCTCGCCGACGATGCACGTTTCAAGCACAACGACGGCCGCGCCGCTGCCAGCGACGAACTCGACGCTGCGATCGGCGCGTGGACCGCGCAGCGCACGCGCGACGAGGTGCTGGCCGCGCTCGATGCGGCGCAGGTGCCGGCGGGCCAGATCTATTCGGTGGCCGACATCGCGGCCGATGCGCAGTACCGGGCGCGCGACATGATCGTGCAGGTCACAGCGGCCGATGGCCAGCTGCTCAAGGTGCCGGGCATCGTGCCCAAGCTCAGCGCGACGCCCGGCGCCATCGCGCATGCGGCACCGCGCCTCGGCGAACACGATGGCGATCTGCGGCGTGGCGGCTGGCCTGCCCGGGTGCGCTGAAGGCGCCGGTGCGGCCGATGGTGAACAATCGCGCGTGGCGCCTGCATGCGTCACGCTTCGGAGTTCCGCCGCCATGCCGCACCTCGTGATCCTCTACACCCCGCAGCTCGACCGCGATACCGACATCGGCGTGCTGTGCCGCAAGCTCGCCGACACGATGATCGCGCAGCGCGACGAGAGCGGCAAAGCCGTCTTCCCGGTCGGCGGCACACGCGTGCTGGCCTATCCGGCGGCGCACTTTGCCGTGGCCGATGGCGGCGCGGCCGCGCGCGCACAAGGCAAGGGCGATGACTGCGCGTTCGCCTACTTCAACCTGCGCATGGGGCGCGGGCGCAGCGAGGCGGTTAAGAAGCGGGCCGGCGAGGCATTGGTCGCGGTGGCGCGCGAGCACCTGGCGCCTGTGCTCGCACGCCGTCCGGTCGGACTGACTTTGCAGGTCGACGAAGGGCAAGAGGCGTTCGACGGCAAGTTCGGCAACCTGCATCCGCTGTTCGACAAATGACCCCCACGCTGGACGACCGCACGATCTCCGCGCTGGCCAAGCAGCTGTACGACGCGCGCAAGGCGCGCACGCAGCTGCGCCACTTCTCCAGGCAGCACCCGTCGATGACGATCGATGACGGCTACGCCATCCAGCGTGCGTGGGTGAAGCTCGAGCTGGCCGATGGCCATCGCATCGTGGGCCGCAAGATCGGGCTCACGTCGCGCGCGATGCAGCAGTCGAGCCAGATCGACGAGCCCGACTTCGCGCCGCTGATGAGCGACATGGTGTTCGCGGCCGGCGGCGACATCCCGATCGGCCGTTTCATCGCGCCGCGCGTCGAGGTGGAGCTGGCCTTCGTTCTCGGCAAGCCGCTCAAGGGCCCCGGCGCCACGCTGTTCGACGTGCTTGCCGCCACCGAGGTCGTGACCCCGGCGATCGAGATCATCGATGCGCGCATCGAGCAGTTCGACCGCGACACCAAACAGATGCGCAAGGTGTTCGACACCATCTCCGACTTCGCCGCCAACGCCGGCATCGTGATGGGCGGCCGACCGGTGCGCCCGCACGACGTCGACCTGCGCTGGGTCGGCGCGCTGCTGCACAAGAACGGCGTGGTCGAGGAGACGGGCCTGGCGGCCGGTGTGCTCAACCATCCGGCCAACGGCGTGGCCTGGTTGGCCAACAAGATCGCGCCCTACGGCGAGTCGCTCGAAGCCGGCCAGATCGTGCTCGCCGGATCGTTCACGCGGCCGGTGAACGCCCAAGCCGGCGACACGCTGCACGCCGACTACGGGCCACTCGGAAGCATCGCCTTCCGCTTCGTCTAGCCGGCAGCGGGGCGTTCCGGTTCGTCTGACGGCGGCGATCAAGCCGGCTGCGTCGGCGGCAGTCGCTCGAGCACCACCAGCGCCGACGGACGGCGTCCGCGCAACAACGACACCACCGACGCGAGTTGCCCGATCATGCGACGCGTTCGCACGTCGCGAGCGGCGTCGCGCGCATCGATCTCCACGAAGCCCCAGCGGGCAAAGCGCGCCACGTTGGCGCGCCGCGTCACCGCAAACACCCGTCCGCGACGGCCATCGACGAGCCGCTCGATCATTTGCGCGGCGATGCCGCGGCCGCGGGCCTGCGGCCGCACCACCAGCGACGCCAGCTCGTGGCTGCCATCGCTGTTGCGGCGCAACTGCGCGGCGCCGACGAGGCCTTGCGCGTCGCTGGCCACGACGAAGCGGTGCCAGTGCAGGCCATTGGGGTTGAGCGGCTCGGAGCGAACCAGCGCCACGATGCCCGCCTGGTCACTCTCGAGCGCGCGCCGCACTTCCACCTGCACCTCGGTGGCGGCAAACGCGACGCCGGCGTCGCGCTGCATCACGCCAGCTCGCGCTGGCGCCACGCCAGCGCCGCGCCGGCCAGCAGCACCAGGGCCGAGCACGCGAGCGCGGCCGACAGCGAGCCGCTGGCATCGGCGATGTAGCCCGCCGGCACCGGACCGAGGCACTGGCCGGCGGCGAACACCACCGCATAGGTGGCCAATGCGGCATCGGCGCCGGGCGCGCGCACGCAACGGCGCACGAAGGCTGCCGACGCGGCCGCGGGAATCATCACGGCACTGCCGACGAGGGCGGCCGAGGCGACCAGCAACGGCCATGACGCGTCGAGCAGCGGCAGGGCGGCACCGAGCGCCAACGTCGCGATTGCGCAGGCCAGCGGTGTGCCGCCGCGCCCGTCGCGCAGCAGCGCGCCCCACAACAGCGGCGAGGCGATCACCGCGACACCGAGCACGCT
>DATKJN010000592.1:0-9338 GCA_035543655.1 Burkholderiaceae bacterium
CGATAGGCCAGGCGCAGCTTCAGCGCCACCTGCGGACCGCCAGATCCATCGTCCGACGCGGCGTCGCGGCGCAGCGCGCTCGGGTTCATGCGGTAGCGCTCGACGAACGCCGCATTGAAGCGCCGCAGGCTGGAAAAGCCACTGGCGAGTGCGACCTGAGTGATCGGCAGCGTGGTGTCGGTGAGCAGTTGTTTGGCCAGCAGCAGGCGCTGCGTGGTCAGGTAGTCGATCGGCGCCACGCCCACGTGCTGCTGGAAGATCCGGCGCAGGTGGCGGTCCGTGACGCCCAGTCGCGCTGCCAACCGAGGCATGCTGAGTTCGCTGCCGTCGTGCGCCGCCTGCTCGATCGTGCGTGCCGCTTGCTGCGCCAGCACCTGCGACGAGTCCATCAGCGACAGTCCAGGCGCCAGCTCGGGCCGGCAGCGCAGGCAGGGGCGAAAACCATTGGCCTCGGCCAACGCGGCATTGGTGAAGAAGCGGCAGTTCTCGCGTCGCGGCATGCGCACGCGGCACACCGGGCGGCAATAGATGCGGGTGGTCGTCACCCCGACGAAGAAGCGTCCGTCGAAGCGGGCGTCGTGCGTCGTGATGGCGCGGTAAGCGGCGTCGTCATGCAATGTCATGAGGCCGATGATAGGCACTCGCGCGCCGCGCACTCGCCATTTTCGGACCTGTGCCTGGGCTGACCAAAATCGCCGCGGCCGGCGTCCCAAAACGGCGCGGCGGCGGCGTGGACATCGGCTTGCGGCCGCGATCACGGCGCTGCCTACAATCCCTGCGCTTCCAAGGTTGATTGCTCAATGAATCCTGCATCTTCTGTCTTCAAGGCCTACGACATCCGCGGCATCGTCGGTCAGACCATCGACGATCGCTTCGCCGAACACCTGGGCCGTGCGTTCGGCACCGAGGCCGTGGCCGCGGGCGAACGGGCCGTGGCCATCGGCCGCGACGGCCGGCTGTCGGGGCCGGGGCTGTGCGCGGCACTGGCACGCGGCCTCACGTCGACGGGGCTCGACGTGGTGGATCTCGGTGCGGTGACCACGCCGATGCTGTACTACGTGGCTGCCACCCGCGGCAAGCACGGCTGCCGCTCGGGCATCCAGGTGACCGGCAGCCACAATCCCAAGGACTACAACGGCTTCAAGATGGTGCTCGCCGGGCGCGCGATCTACGGCGACGAGATCCAGGGCCTGCGCCAACGCATGGAACGCGAGGACTATGCCAAGGGGCCGGGGCGGCTCGGCAACATGCAGATCGTCGGCGAGTACACGCAACGCATCGTTGGCGATTGCAAGCTCAAGCGCCGCATGAAGATCGTGGTCGATTCGGGCAACGGCATCCCCGGCGCGACGGCGCCCGGCATCCTGCGCCTGCTCGGCTGCGACGTGATCGACCTGTACTCGCGCGTCGACGGCGACTTTCCGAATCACCATCCCGATCCGAGCAAGCCTGAGAACCTGGCCGACTTGATCAAGGTGGTCCATGCCACCGAGGCGGAGCTGGGGCTGGCGTTCGATGGCGACGGCGATCGACTCGGCGTGGTCACGCGCGACGGCGCCGTCATTTATCCCGACCGGCAGCTGATGCTGCTGGCGCGCGACATCCTGCGGCGCAAGCCTGGCTCGACCATCATCTACGACGTCAAGTGCAGCCAGCGCCTCACGGCCGACATCCGCGCCGCCGGCGGCACGCCGCTGATGTGGAAGACCGGCCACTCGCTGATGAAGGCCAAGCTCAAGGAAGAGGGCGCGCCGATCGCCGGCGAGATGAGCGGCCACATCTTCTTCAACGAACGCTGGTACGGCTTCGACGACGCGATGTACACCGCAGCACGTTTGCTGGAGATCCTGTCGCGCAGCGACGACCCGAGCGCAGTGCTGAACGCATTGCCCACCTCGTTCAGCACCCCCGAGCTCAATGTGCCGTGCGCCGAAGGCGAGCCTCACCACGTGATCGACGCGCTGCGCGCGCAGGCCCGCTTCGACGGCGCCGAGCAGCTGATCACCATCGACGGCGTGCGTGCCGACTACGCCGACGGCTTCGGGCTGATTCGCGCCAGCAACACCACGCCGGTGCTGGTGCTGCGCTTCGAGGGCCACACGCAGAAGGCGCTCGAACGCATCCAGCAAACCTTCATGTCGGCGCTGCGTGCGGTCAAACCGGACGCGCAGTTCGCGAGCGCGGCCCATTGATCGCACGCGCAGCCTGGAGTTGGCTGCTGCGGCTGCTGTTGCCGCTGATCTTCATGCGCCTGTGGTGGCGCGGGCGCCGCGAGCCCGGCTACCGTCTGGCCTGGCGCGAGCGACTCGGCTTCGGTGTCACCAGCACACCCGGCGCGGTGTGGCTGCATGCGGTGTCGCTCGGCGAGACGCGCGCCGCATCGGCGCTGATCGACGCACTGCGCGCGCGCGTGCCGGGCATGCGCATCCTGCTGACACACGGCACGGCCACCGGGCGCGAGGCGGGGCAGGCGCTGTTGCGCGCAGGCGATCACCAGTGTTGGCTGCCGTACGACACACCGGGTGCGACGCGGCGATTCCTGCAGCGACACCGTCCCGCGGTGGGCGTGTTGATGGAAACCGAGGTGTGGCCAAACCTGCTGCTGCAGGCCCACGGTTGCGGCGTGCCCATGGTGCTCGCCAATGCGCGCCTGAGCGAGCGCAGCGCGCGCAAGGGTGAACGCCTGTCGGCCTTGATCGCCCCCGCAGCGCGGACGCTCGATCTGGTGCTCGCTCAGACGCGCGACGATGCTGCGCGCCTGAGCGCGGCGGGTGCTCGCGAGGTCGAGGTCAGCGGCAACCTGAAGTTCGACATGGCGCCCGATGCCGCGCTGATCGCGCGCGGCCGCCGGTGGCGCGCTGCGTTGCAACGCCCGGTGGTGATGATGGCCTCGAGCCGCGAAGGCGAAGAGCCGCCGCTGCTGCAGGCCTGGCTGGCGCAGCCGGCACCGCGCCCGCTGCTGCTGTTGGTGCCGCGCCACCCGCAGCGCTTCGACACCGTGGCGCAGATCGTGCGCGACGCACAACTGGACCTGCAACGCCGCAGCCAGTGGACCGATGCCCCGCCGCCCGGCGCCGACGCAGCCGATGTGTGGCTCGGCGACTCGCTCGGCGAGATGCCGCTGTACTACGCCGCGTCCGACGTTGCGCTGCTCGGCGGCAGCTTCGCGCCGCTCGGCGGGCAGAACCTGATCGAAGCCGCGGCCTGCGCCTGTCCGGTGGTGATGGGTCCGCACACGTTCAATTTCGAGCAGGCGGCCGACCATGCGGTGACCGAACGCGCGGCACTGCGTGTGGCCGACATCGATGAAGGCGTGGTGCGCGCGATCGAACTGACGCGCGATGCCCTGCATGCGCAATGGGCCGAGCGTGCCGCAGCGTTTGCGCAGATGCACAAAGGTGCGGCGCACCGCATGGCCGAGCGCATCGTGCGGCTCGCCGGCGCCCGCATCGGTGCGCAGGCTGCCGACGCCACGCGTGTCGGGCTCGCAGGCTGACGCGTCGCGCTCAGCCCTTCAGCAGCTCGAGCGGTTTCAGCGCCGACGTGCCCGGCAGCACCGTGTCGTCGATCGTGCGGCGCGCGACGCGCAAGTGGTCGTGCAGCACGCTCTTGAAGACAGCGCGCAGGTCAGTCGTGATGCGCAGGTCGCGGCCCTCGAAGCGCTCCTTCGTCGCCAAGCCAGGCCAGTCGGCGATCACCCGGCCGCCGCGCACCGCGCCGCCCAGCACGAATGCCGCGCCGCCGGTGCCGTGGTCGGTCCCTTGGGTGCCATTGACGGCCACCTCACGGCCGAATTCGGTGACAACCAGCACCACCGTGCGCTCCCAGGTCCCCTGCGACGCCTGCAGAGCGTCACGCAACGACGCCACCATGGCATCGAGCAGCTTCAGGTTGTTGGTCAGCGCACCCAGCGGCAGCGCCTGGTTGGCATGGCTGTCCCAGCCGCCGAGTTCCAACACGGCTGCCTGGGGGCCATCGCTTGCGGCCAGAAACTCGCCGGCGCGGCGCGCCAGCGCCAGCGCCTGACCGCGTGCTCCGCCCGCGGTGCCCATCGTCGGCGCGGCGTCGGCCATGGCGCTGTCGCTGCGCAGCGCCCGCGCCCGTGCCAACGCTCGTGCCAGCTCCGGGTCGGCGCGGTACAGGCGTTCGACTCGGGCCACCAGGTCCACCGACGGTTCGGGCAGCACCGATGGCGCCCAGGTGTCGATGTCGCCCGGGCCACGCAGCACCAGCGGTACGGCGGTCTGCAACGCCAGGCCTTTGCGGCCGTTGGCGGCCAGCGCCCGGCCGAGCCAGCCGGTGCCGAGCTCGTGGGGGCTGGCGCCGCCCGATTCGAGCAGCTGCTGCGCGTCGAAGTGCGACCGTTCGCGATAGGGCAGGCCAGTGGCGTGCACCACCGCCAGTTCGCCGCGGCCGTACAGCGCGTGCATCTCGGACAGCGCCGGGTGCAGTGCAAACGGACCTTCCAGCGCCAAAGGCGCGGCAGCGAGCTGCGCCAACGGACCGCGAGCGGCGTTGAACGACTCGTCGCGCGGCAGCGGCACCGCGGTGAGGCCATCGAGCCCGCCGCGCAGCACGATCAGCGCGAGCCGCGCGTCGTGGGCGCGGCCCTGGCCGGCCAGACTCAACTGGCTCCACGGCGCGAGTGCCGCGCTGCTCAACAGGACGCCGATGAATTCTCTTCGCGCAGCCATTGCGTCTCCCTCAACGGCGCTGGAATTCCGGCGCCATCAGCAGCAGCGTCAGCGCCTGCGGCCCATCGGTGGCGCGTTCGATCTGGCGTGCAGTGTCCTCGCTGAGCATCGCGCCGAACGCACTGGTTGCGAGGGCGCGCGCATCGACCTGGCGCCCGGCGCGTTCACCGACCCGCGTGGCCCACTCCAGGCGCTTCCAGACCGCGTCGGGGCCCAGCCATTCCTCCGCGCGGTCGGGCCAGCCGGCCGGTGACGGTGCGCGCTGCACAGGCTGTCCCATCAGCGCGACTCCGCCGTCGCGCCCACGTGTGAACATGGTGTCGCCGGCGCGCAGCGCGCGAGCGGTGGAGAGCACGAACTCCTCCGGGGTCTTCAGCTTGGCAGCTTGCGGCTGCCAGGCTTCCGGCGCCTTCACGAGCTCGGCATACACGGCGGGGAGGTCGCCCGCGCTGTCGCGGAAGGTGCGGGCCAGTCGCTCGACCAGCGTTGTGGAGGGCTCGTCAGCGACAAAATGGCGTGCCAGCTTGGTGGCGATGAAGCGCGCGGTCGATGCGTGCACGCTGAGATCGTGCAGCACGTCGGCCAGCGCCTGCGGCCCTTCGCGGTAGCGCTTGCCGAGCACGACCTTTGCGCCGGGCTCGTGCCAGGCGGCATCGAAGAAGCTGGATTGCTCGCCGCGCGGCAGGCGCGGCGCGCGCCAGCCGGTGAGCACGGCCGCAAAGGCGGTGACGTCGGCTTGGGTGTAACCGCCGTCGACGCCGAGCGTGTGCAACTCGAGCACTTCGCGCGCCAGGTTCTCGTTGAGGCCGGTGATGCGCGGGATCACGCCATCGGCCTGCTGGCGCGCCAAGCGCGTGACGAAGCGCGAGTTCGGTCCGGCGGACAGCGCGTTGTCGAGGTAGCGCAGCATCGTGGCATGTTGCGTCGACGCGGCGAGCAATTGCTCGAACGAGCCGGCGATGTGCGGGCGGATGGCCTCGCGCTCGAAGGCACCGACCAGCCCACGCGCCGCACCCTTGACCATCGACACCGTGAAGTGATTGGCCCAGAACAGCGCCAGCCGCTCGGCGAACGGCCGCTGCGTGGTGGCGGCGGTCGACAAGCGTGCCGCTTGATCGGCCAGCACCAACTCGCGAAAGTGTTCGGCGAAGCGCTGCTCGAACGGCTTGGCATCGGGCATCGGGTCGCTCATCGCCACCGTGGTGGTATTGCGCTCGCGCAGCCAGCGCAAGTAGGCATCGTGGCGCCGCAGCCCGTCGGCGGCACTGGGCAATGTGTCGCCGCGTTGCGCGTCGGCCGGACCGATCTGCTGCAGCAGCCAGCCCTGTGCATCGCCACCGACGACGCTCAGATCACTCTCACCCAGGCCAAAACGGTGGGCGGCGATCGCGGTGAGCGTAGCGGCGGCAGCCATTGGCGCGCAGTATCCATCGGAGTGCGCTGCCCAGCATGTCTGCCGCGGCGCGCCTGCGAAAAGTTTGGTAAAGCGCCGCAGTCAGGTGAGCGCGGGCGCAGGCGCGCCGCGCCCCTCAGCGCTCGAGCAGCGCGTTGACGGCGTCCACGTCTTCGGGGCGCAACTGGCCCGACGCCTGGCGCAGGCGCAGTCCGTTGACCACCACGTCGTAGCGGGCGCGGGCCAGGTCGCGCTGCGTGGTGAACAGCTGGGTCTGCGCGTTGAGCACGTCGATGTTCACCCGCACGCCGACGCGATAGCCGAGCTGCGTGGCCTCGAGCGCCAGCTTGGAGGAGGACTCGGCGGCCTCCAGCGCGCTCACCTGCGCTCGCCCCGACTGCAGCCCCCAGAACACCACCCGCGTCCCTTGCGCGACGCCGCGGCGCGACGCCTCCAGGTCATTGAGCGCCTTGTCCTCGAGCGACAAGGTTTCCTTGATGCGGTTCTGCGTCAGCCCACCGGTGTACAGCGGCATGCGCAACTGCAATCCCACCACCGCACTCGAGGTGGTGCCGGGTGTCGGCGTGTTGGTGCCGGTGGCGTGAAGGGTGCCCACCGAGCCCACCAGGTCGACCGTGGGTCCTTCGGCGGCGCGCGCACGTTGGGTCTCGAGCTTGGCGATGTCGAGGGCCACTCTTGACTTGCGCACCAGCGGGTGCTGCTGGTCGGCGGCGTTGACCCACACGTTGACGTCCGACGGCGCCACCTCGGGCAGGATCACCGGAGCGGCGAGCGGCTTGGGCGTCACGCCCGCGCGACCCACCAGTTGAAAGAGCAGGATTCGCTTGGTGAGCAAGTCGTTCTCACCGGAGATCACGCCGGCGGTGGCCAGGTCGAAGCGCGCCTGCGCTTCGCGTGTGTCGGTGATGGTGGCGGTGCCAACCTCGAAGTTTCGCTTCGCCGATGCAAGCTGCTCCGCGATGGCCGTCTTGCCGGCCTGCGCGGCGGACAGCGTGTCCTGCGCGGCCAAGACGTCGAAGTACGCCTGCGCCACGCGCACGATCAAATCCTGCTCGGCGGTCTCGAGGTCGCTCTGCGCCGCCTCGTAGGCACGCCGTGCCTGCTCGATCACGACGCTGTTGGTGCGGTTGTACAGCGACTGGGTGGCGTTGACGCCCGCGTCGACGCGGTTCGTGTAGCGGTGCCCGGCCGTGTTCGGGATCGTCACGCCCTGGCTGACGGTGGCGGGCACGTCGACGTCGGTGCGTGTGGCATTGGCAGTCAAGCCGACGTTGGGCTTGTTCAACGCCTCGGCCTGGCCGACGCGGTATTGCGCCGAGTCGTACAGGGCGCGCGCCGCCAGGTAGGTGGCGTCGTAGGCGCGCGCTGCGTCGTACAGCTCGCGCAGGCTCTCGGCGGCGGCCAGCGTTGGCAGCAGGCCCAGGGCCAGGGCAGCCATTCGGGCAAACGGCAGGAACGGGCGCTTCTGCGCAGGCGTCATGGTGGGCTTCCTCGGGTCGTGCATTCGCGGATGTTCGGTGCGGACTGGGGCCAGGTCGGTATGTACTCGGGGCAGGGTCACGCCCGCAAGCCAGGCGCGACACGCCGTCGTTTGGCGTGCGCGGATCGTGAGCGATGGCGACGGACGGTGGACTCGCGAGCGGACAGGCGGCGGCGCTCCCGAGTCAGAAGTGGAACCGGCTCGGTTCGTCGAAGCCGCGCAGGCGCTGCGCCACGGTGTCGAACAAATCCTGCGTCTCGAATCGAGAGTCGGCCAGGCGCTGCACGCGCACCGCGCGCATCGACGGCTCGTCGCCGACGATGCCGATCAGCCGGCCGCCGGGCGCCAGTTGCTGCAGCAGCGCCTGCGGCACGGCATGCGTCGAGCCCGACAGCACGATGGCGTCGAACGGTGCATCGTCGGGCAGGCCGCGCGCGCCGTCGGCCACGCGCACCTTGGCGTTGGTGATGCCGGCACGCTGCAGGTTGCTGCCGGCCATCGTGGCCAGGCTGGGCACGATCTCCAGACTCAACACCGATCGCACACGGTGGGCCAGCAAAGCTGCCATGAAGCCCGACCCGGCGCCCACTTCGAGCACGCGCTCATGGCGCTGCAGGTTGAGCTCCTGCAGGATGCGCGCTTCCATCTTTGGCGCCAGCATGCACTGGCCCTCGGGCAGAGGGACCTCGGTGTCGACGAATGCCATCGCGCGGTAGGCTGCCGGCACGAAATCTTCTCGGCGCATCTCGGCCAGCAGCGCCAGCACGGCCGGATCCAGCACGTTCCACGTCCGGATCTGCTGTTCGATCATGTTGAAGCGCGCTTGTTCGACGTTCATGGCTGGGGAGGCATTCAGCTCAAAGCGGCGAATTTTAGGGGGCGGCGCCCGCGCGAAGCGGCGGTCATGCCGCGGCGGCGCGCCGGCTGGCGGGTTTGCTGCGCGCCAGGCCACGGATCACGAGGTCGATGTGAGAGCGCACGAACAGGTGCGGGTCGAAGTGCTCGTCGTGTCCCGGACAGGCGCCGAGCGAGTGCTTGTGCAGGCACAACATCACCAGCGGCAGCATCAACGAATGCACGACGCTCGGTACGTCGAGCGGCTCGAACTCGCCGCTGTCGATGCCACGCTGCACGATGCGTGCGATCAGCTCCTCGCCGGGGCGGATCACCTCGGCGACGTAGAACTCGGCGATGTCGGGGAAGTTGCGCACCTCGGTGATGATCAACTTGAACACGCCGGAGGTCGGGCTGTCGAAAACCTCGAGCCACCAGCGGCTGAACACCTCGCGCAGCAACTCGGCCACCGGTCCACGGTGCTTCTCTGCTTCGGCCGCGCCCGCCGCAATGCGCGACGACAGGTGCTCGCGGATCACCGCCTTGAGCAACTCTTCCTTGCTTGGGTAATAGAGATACAGCGTGCCCTTGGCGACGCCGGCGCGCTGCGCCACTTCTTCGGCGCGGGTGGCGGCGAATCCCTTCTCGACGAACAGGTCGAGCGCGGCGTCGAGCAATTGCTGGGGACGCGCCTCCTTGAGGCGACGGCGCGAAGACGTGAGGGTGTCGCTCATGAATTAATGACTGACCGGTCAGTAATGTAGCGTCCCGAGTCCCTGCTGGTCAACCGCCTGGCCGCCATCGTGACCCGCCATGCGGTCCAACCGCAACACGGGGCAACGCGCATGCGCCTGCCGGGGTGCCCAGGCCGTTGCAGGGCGCCCCGTATCATCCGCGGCTGGTTTGTCGAGCGAAG
>DATKJN010000593.1:0-3403 GCA_035543655.1 Burkholderiaceae bacterium
GTCGACGCGCCCTGAGCGCGGCACCCGAACACGCAGGTGCCCGAGCGGATGTTTTTGCGACCCGCCACGTAAGCCGCGCGGCGCGTGCACACGCACCGCGCGAGCCGATTCATGCGCTGTCGATCGAGAGAGTTTTTCAGCGGGTTAGACCCAGTAGCGTCGGTTTATGGGCGACCGGATAGTGGCCGCTTCGCCGGGTACGCCGTGGTGGCGCGCCGGCCATTGAGGCGCCGAAGGAGACATCCCCCATGAGCGAGACATCCAAGACCACAGCCCCACGCCGCCGCTTTTTGAAGAAGGCCGCCGCCAGCGCGGCGACTGCGGGCGCCCTGGCCGCACCGGCGGTGTCGCGTGCGCAGACCACGAGCATGCGCTTCCAGAGCACATGGCCGGCGAAGGACATCTTCCACGAGTACGCGCAAGATTTCGCCAAGAAGGTCAACGACATGGCCGGGGCGCGGCTGAAGATCGAGGTGCTGCCCGCCGGCGCGGTGGTGCCGGCGTTCCAGTTGCTCGAAGGCGTGGCCAAGGGAACGCTCGATGGCGGACATGGCGTGGTGGCGTACCACTACGGCAAGCAGTCGGCGCTCGCGCTGTGGGGCTCGGGCCCCGGCTACGGCATGGACCCCAACATGCTGCTGGCGTGGCACTACTACGGCGGCGGCAAGCAACTGCTCGAGGAAATCTACAAGTCGATCAACGTCGAGGTCGTGTCGTTTCTCTATGGGCCGATGCCCACGCAGCCATTCGGCTGGTTCAAAAAGCCGGTGGCACGGATCGAGGAGCTCAAGGGCGTCAAGTTCCGCACCGTCGGTCTGGCGGTGGACCTCTACACCGAGCAGGGCGCGGCGGTGAACCCGCTGCCGGGCGGCGAGATCGTGCCGGCGCTGGACCGCGGCCTGATCGACGCCGCCGAGTTCAACAACGCCTCGAGCGATCGCGTGCTGGGTTTCCCCGACGTGGCGAAGAACTGCATGCTGCAGAGCTTTCACCAGAGCACCGAACAGCTGGAGATCCTGTTCAACAAGGGCAAGTACGACGGCCTGGCTACCGAGCTGAAGAACATCATCGACTACGCCGTGCAGGCCGCCAGTTCCGACATGAGCTGGAAGGCGATCGATCGCAACAGCAAGGACTACGTCGAGCTGAAGAAGGCCGGCGTCAACTTCTTCAAGACACCCGACGCGATCCTGCGCAACCAGCTCGAGTCGTGGGACAAGGTGGTGGCCAAGAAGTCGGCCGAGAACCCGATGTTCAAGAAGGTGCTCGACAGCCAGAAGGCGTACGCGCAGCGCGCGGGCCAGTGGCAGAACGACTATCTGGTGGACTTCAAGATGGCATGGAACCACTACTTCGGTCGTCGGTGAAGGCCTGAGCCGTGAATGCCGGGGCGCCGCAGGCGCCCCGCATTTGCTTCTGGAGATGGATTCGATGCAACGTGTCTTGTTGGGGGTGGATCAGCTGTCCACCTGGCTGGGCCAGGCATTCGCCTGGTCCATCGTGCTGCTGACCTTCGGCATCACCTGGGAAGTGTTCTCGCGCTATGTGCTGGGCCAGCCGCACGACTGGAACCTCAACGTGCAGATCATGCTGTACGGCACGCTGTTCATGATGGCCGGCGCCTACACGCTGGCCAAGAACAACCACGTGCGCGGTGACGTGCTGTATGGCTTCTTCCGCCCGCGCACGCAGGCCTGGATCGATCTCGTGCTGTACGTGCTGTTCTTCCTGCCGGGCATCGTCGCGCTCACCTGGGCCGGCTGGACGTACTCGATGGAAGCGCTGGCGATCCGCGAGCAGACCTTCGCCGCCACGCCGTTGCCGCTGTACCCGTTCAAGTTCGTGATCCCGATCGCGGGCGGCATGCTGCTGCTGCAGGGCCTCGTCGAGATCGTGCGCTGCGTGTTGTGCATCCGTGACGGCGTGTGGCCTTCGCGCGTGCAGGACGTCGAGGAAGTCGACGTCGACAAGCTCAAGGCCATGGTGCACGTCAAGGACGAAGACATCGCCGCACTCGACAAGTACGTCGCCGTGCCCAAGGAGCCGACGCGATGAAGATCCGCAAGGAGCTGTGGTTCGGCTTCACCCTGATGGCACTGATCCTGTCGGCGATCGCCGTCGTCCTGCTGCGCGCCGAGACCGTCACCAACGGACATCTCGGTCTGCTGATGCTGGCGTTGATCGTGGTGGCCATCATGCTGGGCTTTCCCACCGCGTTCACGCTGATGGGCATGGGGATGATCTTCACCTTCCTCGCCTACGACCGCGACTGGCACAAGACGCTCGACCTGATGGTGCAGGCCGCATTCAAGGTGATGAGCAACGACGTGCTGATCTCGATCCCGTTGTTCGTCTTCATGGGCTACCTGGTCGAGCGCGCCAACCTGATCGAAAAGCTGTTCCGCTCGCTGCATCTGGCAATGGCGCGCGTGCCAGGGTCCCTGGCAGTGGCCACGCTGTTCACCTGCGCGGTGTTCGCCACCGCCACCGGCATCGTCGGCGCGGTGGTCACCTTGATGGGTCTGTTGGCCTTCCCCCAGATGCTGAAGGCGGGCTACGACGTCAAGATCTCGGCCGGCGCGATCACCGCCGGCGGCTGCCTGGGCATCCTGATCCCACCGTCGGTGATGCTGATCGTCTACGGTGCAACCGCCGGCGTGTCGGTGGTGCAGCTGTACGCCGGCGCCTTCTTTCCGGGTCTGATGCTGGCCGGGCTCTACATCGTGTACGTGATCATCCTGGCGATACTGAAACCCGCCCTGATGCCGTCGCTGTCGGCCGAGGATCGTTTCGTGCCGCTGCCCTCGCTGACGCAGCGCATCGCCGACACGCTGTCGAACCGCGCGCTGCCGGCGCTGATGCGTGCGTTGAAAGGGCCGAAGAACCTGTCGGTGCCCACCGGCTATCTGCTGGGCCAGTTGGCCGTCGCCTTGCTGCCGGCCGCCGTGTTCGCGCTGATTGCGTTCGGTGCCTACCGCCTCGCCACGGGGCCGGTAGCGCCGGCCGCCACCGTGCAGAGCGGTGGATCGATCAGCGAGCCGCCCGGCACATTGCGCGAGCCGCCATCGTCCTCGCCAGGTGGGTTGGCGGAGCCGCCCGGGGCATCGACCGGGCTGGCCGAGCCGCCCGGCGCCTCGTCGGGCTTGAGGGAGCCACCGGGCGCCGACTCGGGCGTCAAGGAGCCGCCCGGCGCGTCACCCAATGCCGCCGCCAGCGGCGGTGCGCCCAGTGCGGCCGAGAGCGCTGCGCCGGCACGCACGGCAGCACCCGTCAGCTTTTGGATCGGTCTTGCGGTGGGCTTGGCGGCGCTGTTCGCGTTCTACGCGTTCCTGAGCTTCCAGCGGCTCGAAGTCTTCAAGATGCTGCTGACGTCATTCTTCCCGCTGGTTGTCCTGATCCTCGC
>DATKJN010000594.1:0-3537 GCA_035543655.1 Burkholderiaceae bacterium
CAGGCGGCCGTGCACGCGGCCGATGGCTATGCGCGAGCGACCGGCGAAGTCGGTGTGGCACTGGTCACGTCGGGCCCGGGCGTCACCAACGCGGTGACGGGCATCGCCACCGCGTACATGGATTCGATCCCGATGGTGATCGTCACCGGCCAGGTGCCCACACCGGCGATCGGTCTCGATGCGTTCCAGGAGTGCGACACGGTTGGGATCACACGGCCGATCGTCAAACACAACTTCCTCGTGAAAGACGTGCGGGAGCTCGCCGCCACGATGAAGAAAGCCTTCCACATCGCCCGCACAGGCCGACCCGGGCCGGTGGTGGTGGACGTACCGAAAGACGTGTCGTTGCACACCACCGCCTTCAGCTATCCCGCCAAGGTGGAGATGCGCTCGTACAACCCGGTGCGCAAGGGCCACGGTGGGCAGATCCGCAAGGCGTTGCAGTTGCTGCTGCAGGCCAAGCGGCCCTACATCTACACCGGCGGCGGCGTGGTGCTCGGCAACGCGGCGCCAGAGCTGCGCGAACTGGCCGATTGGCTCGGGTTTCCGTGCACCAACACGCTGATGGGGTTGGGCGCGACGGCGTCGACCGATCCCAAGTTTCTCGGCATGCTGGGCATGCACGGCACCTACGAAGCCAACATGACGATGCAGAACTGCGACGTCCTGCTGGCCGTGGGAGCGCGCTTCGATGATCGCGTGATCGGCAACCCGGCGCACTTCTCGTCGGTGCAGCGCAAGATCGTGCACATCGATATCGACCCGTCGTCGATCTCCAAGCGCGTGAAGGTCGACATCCCGATCGTCGGCGACGTCAAAGACGTGCTGCGCGAGCTGCTGGATCAGCTCAAGGAAGGGCAGCAGAAGCCCGATGCGGCAGCACTCTCGGCTTGGTGGAGCCAGATCAACGAGTGGCGCAAGCGCGAGTGCCTGAGCTACAAGCGCAGCAATGAGGTGATCAAGCCGCAGCAGGTGGTCGAGACCCTGTGGCAGCTCACGCGCAACAGCGATGTCTACATCACCTCCGACGTGGGCCAGCACCAGATGTGGGCCGCGCAGTTCTACGGCTTCAACGAGCCGCGACGCTGGATCAACTCCGGTGGCCTCGGCACGATGGGCGTGGGGCTGCCGTACGCGATGGGCATCAAACTCGCCAAGCCCCAGGCCGATGTGTTCTGCATCACCGGCGAGGGCTCGATCCAGATGTGCATCCAGGAACTGTCGACCTGCCTGCAGTACAAGACGCCGGTGAAGATCGTGTCGCTGAACAACCGCTACCTGGGCATGGTGCGGCAGTGGCAGCAGATCGACTACGGCGGACGCTACTCGCACAGCTACATGGACGCGTTGCCCGATTTCGTGAAGCTGGCCGAGGCTTACGGCCACGTGGGCCTGCTGGTCGAGAAGCCGTCCGACGTGGAGCCGGCGTTGCGCGAAGCCATCAAGTTGAAGGACCGCACGGTCTTCCTCGATTTCCGAACCGATCCCACCGAGAACGTCTGGCCGATGGTGCAGGCCGGCAAAGGCATCACCGAGATGCTGCTCGGTTCCGAGGACCTCTGAGCAATCGGGCCGGCGGTTTTCGCGGCGCTACCGTGCTGCGCGAGCCGGCTGGTTCCAATCGTCGGAGGTTGTTGCATTGAATTGACTTCGAAGAGCGTTGCCAAGGTCCGGCGGTTACCGCCGCCGGTGCTGAAGAGCGCGAAGGACGAAATGGACATGAAACACGTGATCGCCGTGTTGATGGAGAACGAACCGGGCGCGCTGTCGCGCGTGGTGGCCTTGTTTTCCGCGCGCGGCTACAACATTGAGAGCCTGACCGTGGCGCCGACCGAAGACCCGTCGCTGTCGCGCATGACGGTCGTGACCACCGGGTCCGACGAGGTGATCGAGCAGATCACCAAGCACCTGAACCGCTTGATCGACGTGGTGAAGGTGGTCGACCTCACCGAGGGCAGCTTCACCGAGCGCGAGTTGATGCTGATCAAGGTGCGTGCCGTCGGCAAGGAGCGCGACGAGATGAAGCGCTTGGCCGACATCTTTCGCGGCCGCATCATCGACGTGACCGACAAGAGCTACACCATCGAGCTCACCGGCGACGCCGCCAAGCTCGATGCGTTCATCGACGCCGTGGACCGCGCGGCAATCCTGGAAACCGTGCGCACCGGCACCAGCGGCATCGGCCGCGGCGAACGAATCCTGCGCGTGTGAGACCTCGGGTCCACACACCATTCACCGAAGAGGAAGCACCATGAAGGTTTACTACGACAAAGACGCCGACCTGAGCCTGATCAAAGGCAAGAACGTCACCATCATCGGCTACGGCTCACAAGGCCATGCCCATGCGCAGAACCTCAACGACAGCGGCGTGCGCGTCACGGTGGGCCTGCGCCGCGGCGGTGCGTCATGGTCCAAGGCCGAGAAGGCGGGGCTGAAGGTGGCAGCGATCGGCGACGCGGTGAAAGAGGCCGACGTGGTGATGATCCTGCTGCCCGACGAGCAGATCGCCGCGGTGTACCGTGAGGAAGTCGAGCCCAATATGCGCCAGGGTGCGTCACTGGCGTTCGCCCATGGCTTCAACATCCACTACGGTCAGGTCGTGCCGCGCGCCGATCTCGACGTGTGGATGGTGGCGCCGAAGGCACCGGGCCACACCGTGCGCAACACCTACGTGCAAGGCGGCGGCGTGCCGCACCTGATTGCGGTGCACGCCGACAAGTCGGGCAAGGCGCGCGACCTCGCGTTGAGCTACGCCGCGGCCAACGGCGGCGGCAAGGCCGGCGTGATCGAGACGAACTTCCGCGAAGAGACCGAGACCGATCTGTTCGGCGAACAGGCCGTGCTGTGCGGCGGCTGCGTCGAGTTGGTGAAGGCTGGTTTCGAGACGCTGGTCGAGGCCGGCTACGCGCCGGAGATGGCGTACTTCGAGTGCCTGCACGAGCTGAAGCTGATCGTCGACCTGATGTATGAGGGCGGCATCGGCACGATGAACTACTCGATCTCGAACAACGCCGAGTACGGCGAATACATGTCCGGGCCCAAAGTGATCGGCGACGCATCGCGCGCCGCGATGAAGAAGGCCTTGGACGACATCCAGACCGGCGAATACGCCAAGAACTTCATCCTGGAGAATCGGGCGGGTGCCCCCACGCTGTTGTCGCGCCGGCGCCTCACGGCCGAGCATCAGATCGAAGTCGTCGGCGAAAAGCTGCGCGCGATGATGCCCTGGATCAAGGCCAACAAGCTGGTGGACAAGAGTCGCAACTGATCGCGGCCGGGCAGGGTGCGCGTACGGGCGCGCACCCATTGCGCCGTGCCAGGGCCAGCCCACAATCGCGCCACGATGAACGACCTGTCCCGCCCCGGCGTGCCCGACGACCATGCCGAGCCGGCGCCCCCGTTGTCGGCGCGGCGCAAGGGCATCTACATCCTGCCCAACCTGTTCACGGTGGCCGCCTTGTTCGGCGGCTTCTACGCCATCGTGATGGCGATGAACGATCGCTTCGACCTGGCGGCGATCGGCGTGTTCTGCGCCCT
>DATKJN010000595.1:0-3015 GCA_035543655.1 Burkholderiaceae bacterium
ATGGCCAATGGGCACGACGATTCGGCCGAGCAGCCGTTCCGCTTCAGCGCCAAGGGTCTGGCATCGCACCGCAAGCGCCTCGGGTTGTCTGCCCACGATTGTGGGCTGCTGCTCGGCGCTTCGGGGCAGTCGGTCTACAAGTGGGAAGAGGGCGAAGTGCGGCCGCGCGCCAAGCACATGCCCGCCATTGCTGCGCTGCGTGCGATGGGCAAGAAAGAAGCCGGCGCGAAGTTGGCGGCGCTGCGCTAGCGGTAGCATGCGTCGCAGGAGGCGGCGTTCGCCTCCAAGGAGTGGCGCTATGCAGATCACCGACGTGCTGGGCCAGATGGGCGGCCTGCAGTCCATGGCGCGGGAGCTGGGCGTGAGCGAGGCCAAGGCCACCGCCGGCGCCGATGCGCTGCTGCCCGCGATCCTCGGCGGCTTCAAGAAGCAGGTGCAGGCGCAGCCTGCCGGACTCGACGGCCTGGGCGGGCTGCTCGGCCAGTTGGGCGGCGGCGGGCTGCTCGACAACGTGCTGTCGCCGCAGCCCACCGATGTGGGCCAAGGCAACGACGTGCTGGGACAGATCTTCGGCTCCAAGGACGTGAGCCGCACCGTGACTCAGAGCGCGGCGGCGCGCACCGGGCTCGACCCGGCGTTGCTGCGGCGGATGCTGCCGATGCTGGCGATGCTGGTGGCTGGCTTCATGGCCAAGCAGCAGGGGGCCGCCGCGGTCACCGAGGGCTCGGAGACGACGGCTGGTGGCGGATTGGGCGATCTGCTGGGTGGCTTGCTCGGTGGCCGCCCCGGCGCGGCGGCGGCGCCCGGCGGGCTGGCCTCGATGCTCGACTTCAACGGCGACGGCAACGCGCTCGACGACATCCTGCGCATGGCCGGCAAGGCCATGCGCTGAGGCGCCGTCGCGTCACTGTCCGGCGGGACCCTTGCGCGACCTGATCAGGCGCGGCAACAGCATGCCCACCTGTTCGCGGTACAGGCGGTAGCGCGCGCCGAACTGCGCCACCAGGTCACGCTCCTCGAACCAGATACCGATCAGGATGTAGCCGGTGGTGGCGATTGCGAACAGCAGGTGCCCCGCGCTCATCTGCGGCGTGGCCCAGAAGGCGAGCACGAAGCCCAGGTAGATCGGGTGCCGCACGTGGCGGTAGAAGCCTGGCGTGCGGAACTCGGGCTCCGGGATGTCGCGGCCGAGCAGATTGGCAAACACCTGGCGCAGGCCGAACAACTCGAAGTGATTGATCAGGAACGTGCTGATCAGCAGCACCGCCCAGCCGGCCCAGAACACGATGTGCAGCGCCGTGCGGCCGATCGGGTTCTCGACCTGCCAGATCACCGGCTCGGCGATCGGGCGCCATTGCCACAGCAGCAGCGCCAGCACCGCGGTGGCCGCGAGCACGAAGGTGCTGCGCTCGACGGACTCCGGCACGATGCGCGTCCACCAGCGCTTGAAGCCGCGCCGCGCCATCACGCTGTGCTGCACGGCGAACAGGCCGAGCAGCGCCACGTTGACGAGCAGCGTTTCCAGCAGCGGTGCGCTGGCGCCGCTGTCGATGGTCTTCGGCAACAGCGGCAGGTTGCCCACGAAGCCGATCGCGTAGACGAAGGTGACGAGGAAGAACACGTAGACAAGCGAGCCGTACAAGAAGCCAATGGCAGCCATGGCGACACTCCAGTCGAGAAGTCGAGGGACGAGCCGTTCCGACGACCGGTGCTGAACGGCAGCGCCGAATCGGGCAGGGCGAACACAGGCGGACCGCACGCAGGTGCGATGGCGCCGCTGATGGAAAAAGTCGCGCGCGGCGCGCGCTACGGCACTTCACCGCCCGGCGGCGTGCGCGGCGGGCGGTAAGGGCCCGGCCGCCGCGGCTGCGGCGTGCGTGGGGCCCGAGGTGCGCGCTCGAGGGTCATGGCGTGGCGAGCGTTGCGGGCCGGCTGCAGTCAGCGCGCCCACTCGCGGTTGTCGAGCACCTGCGCGATGCGCAGCGCGGCGCGCCTGGCGCCATCGGTCTCCACCGGCCGGTAGCGCACCGGCTCGTGCATGGCGGCCAAAGCGCGCTCGGCCAGCGTATCGGGGTCGAGCGTGGCGTAGTCGAGCGAGCGGTCGGCCTGGTAGTTGGCCAAACGCTGCCGCACGTGCACGCATTGCTCGAAGTGGCGCTGCAGCGGAAAGCTGAGGAACGGTCGGCGTGTGGCAACCAACTCCATCGTGGTCGACAGACCGCCTTGCACCAGCGCCAGGTCGCAGCACGCGAGATGTTCGTACAGGTTGTGCACGTAGGGCCTGACCTCGAGCCCGGGCAGCTGCGGAAGATCCTTCGGGTCCAGACGCGGCCCGGCGACCAGGATCAGGCGCAGCTCGGGCAACTGCCGTTTCATGCGGGGAAACGCCTGCGCGATGCGCTGCAGCAGGTGGCGTCCGGTCGAGGTGCCACCGACGGCGGCGATCGCGACCTTCTCGTCGGCGCGGTAGCCGTGCAACGCACGCAAGCGCTCGGTGTCGGCCAGCGTCTTGGGATCGAACGGCAAACAGTAGCCGCAGTAGCAGAAGTTCTTGTCGGTCCAGTCGCGGATGCCGGGCAGGCCGGGGCCGAACGGTTGTTCGGTCACGTCGTCGCGATTGCCGATGAAGATCGCGGCGTCGCGCAGGTACGGATAACGCGCCACGTGTTCGATGTCGTCGGCGTTGCGGTCGGCGCACAGCAGCGCCTCGCGCTCGTTGCCCGGCTCCATCGGCAGGCAGCCCACGAAGTCGGTGAGAAACACGAACGGCTGGCGCTTGAGCTCCGGGTTCTCGTGGTAGTAGTAGTCCACGTCCCACGCCTCGTCGCCGATCACCAGGTCGTAGTGTTCGGCCGCCATCAGGTCGACGAAAGTCATGAAGTTGTTGGTCATGATCTCGTCCATCGTGCGCAGCGCGAAGAACGCACTCAGGTCGTGCTCGCCGGCCATGCCCTCGAAGTGCTGGCTCTCGTTGGCCAGCCGTTTGGTGATCGGGTGCAGCTTCTCGCCTTCACG
>DATKJN010000596.1:0-2317 GCA_035543655.1 Burkholderiaceae bacterium
CATCGAGCCGGGTTCACCGCTCGAGCACGCGCTGCGTTACACCACGCTCGCCTCCCCATCGTTCTCGCTGCGCGGCGGCACGCGCGAGATCCTGCGCGGCATCATCGCCAAGGGGATGGACTTGCGATGAGCGACGAATCCCTCATCGAACAAAGCGTGCAGCGCTTGTTTGCCGAACAGGTCGACAAGGCGTCGCGCGAGCGCGTCGAAGAAGGCGCCTTCGACGACCGTCTGTGGCAGCTTGCGGTCGACAACGGCTTCACGCTCGCGCTCGCCAGCGAGGCGAGCGGCGGCGTCGGCGAAACCTGGAGCGGCGCGGCGCCAATCCTGCACGCCATCGGCTTTCACCAGGTGCCGCTGCCGCTGGCCGAAACCCTGCTCGGCGCGCAGTTGCTGTCGCTGTCCGGCATCGAGTTGCCCGAGGGCCCGATCGCGCTGGTCGAACAGGGCTGCGGCAACACGCTGCGCAGCAGCGGCAAGGGGGCGGCGCTGCGCGTTGACGGCACCGTGCACCATGTGGCTTGGGCGCGCCACGCGCCACATGCGCTGGTGTCGTTGAACGACCGGCATCTGGCGCTGGTGAGCTTGCGCCAGTCGGCCGTCCGCTGCGATCCGCGGCTCGACCCCGCGCGCCTGCCGTCCGACACGGTGGTGTTCGACGACGCGTCTTGTGTCGCAGTGGCCGCGAGCCCGCTGGCATTGCCGCAACCAGTGTGGACACTCGGGGCGCTGGCGCGTTCGCTGATGATCGTGGGCGCCCTCGAATCGGCGCTGGCGCAATCGGTGCGTTACGCGACCGAGCGCGTGCAGTTCGGCAAGCCGATCGGCAAGAACCAGGCGATCCAGCAACAGCTTGCACTGATGGCGGGTGATGCCGCGGCGGCCCGCATGGCCGCGCTCGCCGCCGCCGCCGACGCGCCGAGCGCGATGGACCCCACGGCGGCATCGGCCGCGTTCAGCGTTGCCGTGGCCAAGGTGCGCGCGGGCGAGGCGGCAACACGGGCGGCGGGGATCGCGCACCAGGTGCATGGCGCCATCGGCTTCACGCGCGAGCACTCGCTGCACTTCGCCACGCGGCGGCTGTGGGCCTGGCGCGAACAGTTCGGCAGCGACAGCTGGTGGGCCGAGCGTCTGGGCCGCGCAGCCATCGCGGGTGGCCCGGCCGCGTTCTGGCCGGCCGTGACACATCGGCGCTTCGACGGCGCCTTCGAGACCCCTGAATGAACGCAGCCAGCCCACCCGATGCCGACGATCTCGGCATCGAGCTCGACGGCCACGTCGCCGTGGTCGAAATCCGCCGCCCGCCGCACAACTACTTCGACATCGCGTTGATCGCGGCGCTGGCCAACACCTTCGAGACGCTCGAGGCCGACGCACAATGCCGCGCGATCGTGTTGGCGGCGCAGGGCACGGCGTTCTGCGCTGGTGCCAACTTCGCCAAGCGCGAAGACTCCACCCCGGCGCAGCGCAGCCCGCGCGGCGTCAACCCGTTGTACGGCGAGGCGCTGCGCATGTTCTCGTGCAGCAAGCCGATCGTGGCGGCGGTGCACGGCGCGGCGGTCGGCGGCGGGCTCGGCCTCGCGCTGGTGGCCGATTTCCGCATCACCTGCTCCGAGGCGCGTTTCTCGGCCAACTTCAACCGCCTCGGCTTCCATCCGGGCTTCGGCCTTTCGGTCACGCTGCCGCGGCTCGTCGGTGCGCAGCAAGCAGCGTTGCTGTTCTACACCGGCCGCCGCATTGCGGGCGACGAGGCACACCGCATCGGCCTGGCCGACGAACTGGTTGCGCTCGAGCAGGTGCGACCGCGCGCGATCGAGCTGGCGCACGAGATCGCCGGCTCGGCACCGATCGCGGTGCAGTCGACCCGTGCCACGGTGCGCGGCAATCTGGTCGAGCAGATCCGCCTTGCGGTGGCGCGCGAAAGCATCGAACAGAACCGGCACTTCCTCACCGAAGATTTTAAGGAAGGTGTGGCCGCGATGGCGGCGCGGCGCGCACCGCAATTCAAAGGCCGCTGACGCGCGGCCGATGTTGGAGATCCGCGATGACCACCCCCTCGAACGAACTGCTGGTCGATGTGGCCGACCACGTGGCCACCGTCACGCTGAACCGCCCGGACCGTTTGAACGCGATCACCGCCACGCTCACTGCCTCGCTACGCCAGACGATGACCGAACTCGGCCGCGACGATGCGGTGCGCGTGATCATTCTCACCGGAGCGGGTCGCGGCTTCTGCGCCGGCGCCGACATGGCGCTGCTGCAAGGGCTGACGCAAGGCGGCGCGCTGCCGAAGACGATGGGCAACGACCGCGTCGAC
>DATKJN010000597.1:0-4446 GCA_035543655.1 Burkholderiaceae bacterium
GCACCGCGCGCCGAAGCACCCGAAGTGGCCAAGCCGGTCGATGCGGCCGTCGCCACACCGGCCGCACCGGGTGGTGCGCCGGCCAAACCCGCCGTCAAGCGCGTGCGCAAGGTCGTTGCGCCGCCCAAGGCCGGCGAGGGCAAAGGAGAGTAAGCATGTTGCAACCCGCCCGTCGCAAGTTCCGCAAGGAACAAAAGGGCCGCAACACCGGCGTGGCCACGCGTGGTGCGAAGGTGTCTTTCGGTGAATTCGGCCTGAAGGCCACCGAGCGCGGCCGCCTCACCGCGCGCCAGATCGAGGCCGCTCGCCGCGCCATCACGCGCCACATCAAGCGTGGCGGCCGCGTCTTCATTCGCATCTTCCCCGACAAGCCGATCTCGCAGAAGCCCGCCGAGGTGCGCATGGGCAACGGCAAAGGCAACCCCGAGTACTACGTGGCCGAGATCACGCCGGGCAAGGTGCTGTACGAGCTCAACGGCGTGCCCGAAGCGCTGGCGCGCGAGGCGTTCACGCTTGCCGCGGCCAAGCTGCCGCTGCGCTGCACTTTCGTGTCGCGCCAGGTCGGCGCCTGACCAAGGATTGACTGTCATGAAAGCATCCGAATTGCGCGCCAAGGACGTGGCTGCGCTGGAGAAAGAAGTCTCCGAACTGCTCAAGGCCCACTTCGGCCTGCGCATGCAGAAAGCCACGCAGCAGTTGACCAACACCTCGCAGATGGCCCGCACGCGCCGCGACGTCGCGCGTGCCAAGACCATCCTGGCCGAGAAGAAGAAAGGGGCCGGCAAATGACTTCGACGGCTGGTGAAATCGTCATCGACGCGCCGGGCAAGAACCAGCGCAGGCTGGTCGGTCGCGTCGTCTCCGACAAGCGTGTCAAGACCGTGACCGTGCTGGTCGAGCGCCGCGTCACCGACGAGCTGTACGGCAAGATCGTCGGCCGCTCGCGCAAGTACCACGCGCACGACGAGAAGGGCGAGTACAAGATGGGCGACATGGTCGAGATCGCCGAGTCGCGTCCGATCTCCAAGTCCAAGAGCTGGGTCGTCACCCGTCTGGTGCAAAAGGCTCGCGTGGTCTGACGTTGTAGAAGTCCATGCCGCGTGCGAGGTGGGGCCATTCCCGCCGCGCGCGCTTCCGAGGCCGGCGCGCTGGAATACTGGTGGCCGGCCTGATTGCTTCCTTAGGAGACGCATCCATGATCAAGGTTGGCGACAAGCTGCCCGCGGGCACGCTGCAGGAGTTCATCGAGGTCGAGGGCAACGGCTGTTCGGTCGGCCCCAACAGCTTCGACGTCCAGAAGGCTTCGGCAGGCAAGACCATCGCCATCTTCGGGCTGCCCGGCGCGTTCACACCCACCTGCTCTGCCAAGCACGTGCCCGGATATGTCGCGCGCGCTGCCGACCTGAAGGCCGCTGGCGTCGACGAGGTTTGGTGCACCTCGGTCAACGATGCGTTCGTCATGGGCGCCTGGGGCCGCGACCAGAAATCGGGCGGCAAGGTGCGCATGATGGCCGACGGCAGCGCTGACTTCGCCAAGGCGACCGGCTTGACGCTCGATCTCACCGGCCGCGGCATGGGTCTGCGCTCCAACCGCTACTCGATGCTCGTCAAAGACGGCGTCGTCAAGTCGCTCAACGTCGAGGCCCCGGGCAAATTCGAGGTCAGCGACGCCGACACGCTGCTGCGCCAGGCCAAGGAACTCGGCTGACGCACCGCCTTCGGTTTGACGCCCTGACCCCGGTCAGGGCATAATCCGCAGCTTCGCTGGAAGCGGGCTCCTTAGAGCTTGCTTGCAGCTTTGCCTAACCCACCGCACGGCTTTCCGAGTCGCGCGGCCAACGGGCCCAAGACTGACCGGCCGGCTCCTGCCAAGGGGCAGTCGGGACAAGTTGGGGACAGCAATGATCCAAATGCAATCGCGGCTCGACGTCGCGGACAACACGGGCGCCAAGTCCGTCATGTGCATCAAGGTGCTCGGCGGCTCGAAGCGGCGTTATGCCGGCATCGGCGACGTCATCAAGGTGTCGATCAAGGAGTGCGCTCCTCGTGGCCGCGTCAAGAAGGGCGAGGTCTACAGCGCCGTGGTCGTGCGCACCGCCAAGGGCGTGCGTCGGCCCGACGGTTCGCTGATCAAGTTCGACGCCAATGCCGCCGTGTTGCTGAACAACAAGCTCGAGCCGATCGGCACGCGCATCTTCGGCCCGGTGACACGCGAGTTGCGGACCGAGCGCTTCATGAAGATCGTGTCGCTCGCCCCGGAGGTGCTGTGAGATGAACAAGATCCGCAAGGGTGACCAGGTCATCGTGACCACCGGCCGCGACAAGGGCAAGCGCGGCACCGTGGCGCGCCGCGTCGACGAGCAGCACATCATCGTCGAGGGCGTCAACGTGGTGAAGAAGCACGTCAAGCCCAACCCGCTGAAGGGCACGACCGGCGGCGTGGTCGACAAGACGCTGCCGATCCACCAGTCGAACGTCGCCATCTTCAACGCCAAGACCGGCAAGGCCGATCGCGTGGGCTTCAAGATGCTCAGCGACGATGACAAGAAGTCGCGCAAGACGCAGGACAACGCCGTGCGCGTGTTCAAGTCCAGCGGCGACGAGATCAAGGCTTAAGAGGCGATCATGGCCAGCAAAGACAAAGCCGCATCCAAAGACAAGGGCGCCGCCAAGGACCACAAGAGCGCACCCCAGGGAAAGAGCGAGCCCAAGGAAAAGAAGGTCGCCAAGGAAAAGAGCGCCGCCAAGGTCTCGGTTGGCGAAACCAAGGCCAGCGGGCCAGCGCGCCTGCAGACCTTCTACCTCGAGAAGGTGGTGCCCGACCTGATGAAGAAGCTCGGCTGCAAGACCGTGATGCAGGTGCCGCGCCTGCAGAAGATCACGCTGAACATGGGCGTCAGCGAGGCGGTGGCCGACAAGAAGGTCATGGACCACGCCGTGGGCGACCTGACCAAGATCTCGGGCCAGAAGCCCGTGGTGACCAAGAGCCGCAAGGCGATTGCCGCGTTCAAGATCCGCGAGAACGTGCCGATCGGCACGATGGTCACGCTGCGCGGCGTGCGCATGTACGAGTTCCTCGATCGCTTCGTCACGATCGCGCTGCCGCGCGTGCGCGACTTCCGCGGCATCTCTGCGCGCTCGTTCGACGGCCGCGGCAACTACAACGTCGGCGTCAAGGAACAGATCATCTTCCCCGAGGTCGAGTACGACAAGATCGACGCGATCCGGGGCTTGAACATCAGCATCACGACCAGTGCCAAGAACGACGACGAGTGCAAGGCGTTGTTGACCGCCTTCCGCTTCCCGTTCAAGAACTAAGGGGCCACCACAGTGTCGAAACTTTCCCTCAAGCAGCGTGAAGACAAGCGCGAAAAGCTGGTTGCCAAATACGCCAAGAAGTTTGCCGAGCTGAAGGCGGTTGCCAACGACGCGAAGAAGTCCGACGAGGAGCGCTATGCGGCGCGCCTGCAGCTGCAGCAGCTGCCGCGCAACGCCAATCCCACGCGGCTGCGCAACCGCTGCGGCATCACCGGCCGCCCGCGCGGCACGTTCCGCAAGTTCGGTCTGGGTCGCAGCAAGATCCGCGAGCTCGCGTTCAAGGGCGACATCCCCGGCGTCGTCAAGGCCAGCTGGTAAGCCGCTGGTTGCAGGAGATCACATATGAGCATGAGTGACCCGATCGCCGACATGCTGACGCGCATCCGCAATGCGCAGGGCGTGGAGAAGGCCGTCGTGACGATGCCGTCGTCGAAGCTGAAGGTGGCGATCGCCCAGGTGTTGAAGGACGAGGGCTACATCGACGGCTTCGCCATCAAGTCCGACACCGGCAAGAACGAGCTCGAGATCGCGCTCAAGTACTACGCCGGCCGTCCGGTGATCGAGCGCATCGAGCGCGTCAGTCGTCCCGGCCTGCGTGTCTACAAGGGCCGGCATTCGATGCCGCAGGTGATGAACGGCCTCGGTGTGGCCATCGTCACCACGCCCAAAGGCGTGATGACCGATCGCAAGGCGCGCGCCACCGGCGTGGGCGGCGAAGTGCTGGTCTACGTGTCTTGACGCGCTGCGAGGAGAACACAACATGTCCCGCGTAGGAAAGATGCCGATCGACGTGCCCAAGGGCGTCGACGTGCAACTGTCGGCCGACAAGATCACCGTCAAGGGCAGCAACGGCACGTTGTCGCGCGCGCTGTCGAGCCACGTGCGCGTCAAGCACGATGCCGGCAAGGTGACGTTCGAGCCCGCCAACGAAAGCGTGCAGGCCAATGCGATGAGCGGCACGATGCGCGCGCTGGTCAACAACATGGTCAACGGCGTGTCCAAGGGCTTCGAGCGCAAGCTCACGCTGGTCGGTGTGGGCTTTCGCGCGCAAGCGCAAGGCGCCAAGCTCAACCTGCAGATCGGTTTCTCGCACCCGGTGGTCAAGGACATGCCCGCCGGCATCAAGGT
>DATKJN010000598.1:0-5425 GCA_035543655.1 Burkholderiaceae bacterium
GAGACCTTGTACGTCTCGCGCAACCGCCAGCTGAGCACGTTCACTGGCTTCGCGCCGGGCGCGCGCGTCACCTATCAGTACAAACAGCTGCCCGGCCAGTACGAAATCAAGGGTCACCTGAACTACGAGTACCAGAACTACAAGTTCAGCGACTTCACCGACATCCGCACCGGCCAGCCGTACTCGTACGGCGCGCACGTGTTGCAGTTGTTGGTGACGGCCACCTTCTGACGCCACCCTCATTCGAGAGAGCGCATCATGTCTGCACGCATCGTTTCATTGATCGCCCCCGCCATCGTCGTGCTGCTGCACGCGGCGGCCTGGGCTGCCGACAAGCCCGCCGCGACACCCGCAGCGCCTGCCGCTGCCAGCGCACCGGCGCCCAACGCGGCCGTGGCGCCCGCAGCCGCACCGGGCAGCCTCGACAGCCGCATCCAGGACCTGAAGGGCGACGTGATCCGTCTGAATCGCGACCTGCTGGTGCTGGAAGAGGAGCTGCTGTTTCCCTCCAACACGCAGGTGGCGCTGTTCGTGTCGATGGACGTGGGCAAGATGTTCGAGCTGGACTCGGTGCAGATCAAGCTCGACGACAAGGTGGTGACCAACTACCTGTACACGCCGATGGAAGTGCAAGCGCTGCACCGCGGCGGCGTGCAGCGTGTCTACCTGGGCAACCTGAAGGCCGGGACGCACGAGATCGTCGCATTCTTCACCGGCGGCGGCCCGCACTTCCGCGACTACAAGCGCGGCGCGACGGTCAAGTTTGACAAGGGCACCGACCCTAAGTACATCGAGCTGCGCATCAAGGACTCCACCGGCAAGCTGCAGCCCGAATTCGACGTCAAGATCTGGCAGTGACGTCGTGATGCAGTTGCATGTCGCAATCGGCAGGGCCGCGCGGCGCATGAGCGCCGCGCTGGTCTCTGTGGCACTCGCCTGTGCGGTGCATGCGGCCGAGCCGCCCAAGTCCAGCGTGGTCCAGGAGCCGCACTACGGCGACACGCTGTTCCGCTTCTGGCAGGACCAGTACTTCACGGCCATCACCGGCCTGATGACGTCACAGCACTTCAACCGCGTGGCGCAGCACGCCGACGAGGCCGAGGTGCTGCGCGGCGGCATGCTGCTGTCGTACGGCATGCACAAGGAAGCCGGCGAGATCTTCGCGCAGCTGATCGAAAGAGGCGCGGCGCCGTCGGTGCGCGATCGCGCCTGGTACTACCTCGCCAAGATCCGCTACCAGCGCGGCTTCATCGAGCAAGCCGAAGAAGCGATGGCGCGCATCGAGAACAACCTGCCGCTCGCATTGCAGGAAGAGCGCGTGCTGCTGCAGTCGCAGTTGCTGATGGCGCGCGGCGACTTCGCCGGTGCCGCGCAGGTGCTGGAAACGCTGGCCAAGAGCAGCAGCGCGGGTCTGTACGCGCGCTACAACCTCGGCGTGGCGCTGGTCCGATCGGGCGACCTGCCGCGCGGCATCGCGATGCTCGACGAGGTCGGCAAGGCGCCGGCGCCGAGCGAGGAATTCAAGGCGCTGCGCGACAAGGCCAACGTGGCCCTCGGCTTTTCCGCCCTCACCGACGAGAAGCCCGAGGCGGCACGCGCCTTCCTCGAGCGCGTGCGGCTGTCGAGCATGCTGTCCAACAAGGCCTTGCTCGGCTTCGGCTGGGCGTCGTCCGCGCTCAAGGAACACAAGCGCGCGCTGGTGCCGTGGACCGAGCTGACCAGCGGCGCGCCGGGCCGCGACGCGGGCGATGCGGCAGTGCTCGAGGCGCGCATCGCGGTGGCGTATGCGTATGCCGAGCTCGGCGCCTACGGCCAATCGCTCGAGCGCTACCAGGATGCCATCGGCGCCTTCGACCGCGAACACGTGGCGCTCGACGAATCGATCGGCGCCATCCGCAAGGGCAAGCTGCTCGATGGGCTGCTGGAGAAGAACCCGGGCGAGGAGATGGGCTGGTTCTGGAACATCCAGGAGCTGCCCGAGATGCCACATGCGAGCCACCTGAACCAGGTGCTGGCGCAGCACGAGTTCCAGGAGGCATTCAAGAACTGGCGCGACCTGCGCTTTCTGTCGAAGAACCTGCAGGGCTGGGCCGATACGCTGGGCATCTACAACGACATGCTGAGCAACCGTCGTCAGGCCTACGCCGACAGGCTGCCCAAGGTGCGTGACGAAGCCGGCAAGCTCAACATCGCCGAAGCCACCAAACGCCGCGATGCGCTGGCCAGCGAACTCGACAAGGCCGAACTTGACGCCGATCACGCCGCGCTGGCCGATGCGGTGCGCCGTGCGCAGATCGAGCGCATTGCCGACCTGCAGGCGTTGTTGCAACGTGCGGGCACCGACCCCGAGGTCGCCGCGGCTGCCGACCGGGTGCGCCGGGTCGCGGGCGCGCTCACCTGGCAGCTCGCGCAGGAGTTTCCCGATCGTCTGTGGAACGCGAAGAAGGCGCTGCGCTCGATCAACATGGAGATCGAACTGGCGCAGGCGCGCGACGCGGCTCTGGCGCAGGCCCAGCGTGACGAACCGGCGCGCCATGAGGCGTTCGCCCAACGCATTGCCACGCTCGAAGGCACGATCCGCGCGCTGATCCCGAAAGTGGCGGCGATCACCAACGAACAACAGGGCCAGGTGCAGGAACTCGCCGTGGCCGAGCTCACGCGCCAGAAGGAGCGCCTGACGGCCTACACCACGCAGGCACGCTTTGCCGTGGCCCAACTCTATGACCGTGCCGCACTGGCACGGAAGCCCGATGACGCGAGCAAGTAGGCCGACGCCGGGCCGCCTCGGTGTCCTGACGCTGTGCGTCATGCTGGCGCTGATCTCCGGCTGTGCCAGCAAGCGCGGCCAGCAAGACGCCGACAACGCCCCCACGCTCAAGACGCTGTCGGGCCGCGAGATCGACGTGCCGGAAGACAAGGGCATTCAGGCCGACGTGGGCGATGCGATCGCCGCGTATCGCAAGTTCCTCGAAGTGGCGCCGAAGGCGCAGCAGCGCACCGAGGCGATGCGCCGCCTGGGCGATCTGGAGATGGATGCCGCCGACAACCGGCTCGCCAGCGGCAACGCCGCCACGCCCGACTACAAGGCCGCGATCGCCCGCTACGAGGAGTTCCTGAAGGAGCACCCGAAGGATCCGGGCAACGACCGCGTGCTGTACCAGCTGTCGCGCGCCCACGAGCAGGGCGGCAATCTCGAGGAAGCGATCAAGACACTCGATCGCCTGGTGGCCGAGTACCCGACCACCCAGCACCACGACGAAGCGCAGTTCCGCCGCGGCGAGATCCTGTTCGCGATGCGCGACTACGCCAAGGCCGAGGTCGCGTTCGCTCGTGTAATGCAGGGCGACTCGGGCAATGCGTTCCACGAGCGCGCGCTTTACATGCACGGCTGGTCGCTGTTCAAGCAGGGCAGGCTCGAGGACGGACTGCAGTCGTTCTTCGCCGTGCTCGACCGCAAGCCGTCGTTGAGTGGCGACGAGACCGACATCGCCAATCTCAGCGAGCTGTCTCGCGCCGACCGCGAGTTGGTCGAGGACACGTTCCGCGTCGCCAGCATCAGCCTGCAGAACCTGCAAGGTGCGGCGTCGATCCCGAGCTACGTCAACAGCGACGAGCGCAAGGGCTACGAGTTCCGCGTCTATCAGCAGCTCGGTGAGCTCTACATCAAGCAGGACCGCGTCAAGGACGCCGCCGACACCTTCGGCGCATTCGTCAAGCAGCAGCCGCTGCACGCGCAGGCGCCGCAGCTGCAGGCGCGCGTGATCGAGATCTACCAGCAGGCCGGCTTCGGCATGCTTGCGCTCGACGCGAAGAAAGACTACGTGTCGCGCTACGGCATCGACAGCGAGTTCCGCAAAGCCAATCCCGAGGGCTGGGAGCGTGCGCGTCCGCTGGTCAAGACCCACCTCACCGAACTCGCGCGCCACCACCACGCGCTGGCACAAAAGAGCAAGGCCAGCAGCGACTACCAGGAAGCGGTGCGCTGGTATCGCGCCTACATCGGCTCGTTCCCGGAGGATCCGGACACCGCGCAGAACAACTTCCTGCTGGCCGAGTTGCTGTACGAGGACAAGCAGCTGTTCGATGCCGCCACCGAGTACGAAAAGGCGGCCTACGGCTACCCGGCGCACCCGAAGAGTGCCGATGCCGGTTATGCGGCGCTGCTGAGTTATGCCGGCCTCGAGAAGGCCGCGAGCCCGAACGAGCTGCCCAAGCTGCAGCGCAGCAGCGTCGACAGCGCGCTGCGCTTCGCCAAGGCGTTCCCGAACGACACACGCACCGGCTCGGTGCTGACCCACACGTCGGAGAAGCTGTTCACGCTGAAGGACGAGCGCGCCACCGAGGTGGCGCAGATGGTGCTCAAGCTCGATCCACCGGCCGCGCCCGAGCAGCGTCGCGTGGCGTGGACCGTGATCTCGCACAACGCGTTCGACAAAGGGACCTTCGCCGAGGCCGAGAAGGGCTATCGCGAGGTGATCGCGCTCACCCCCGAGCGCGATCCGAAGCGCAACGAGCTGGTCGAGCGTGTGGCCGCATCGGTCTACAAGCAGGGAGAGCAGGCGCGCGCCGCCGGCAACCTGCGCGAGGCGGTGGGCCACTTCGAACGCGTGGGCACGGTGGCACCGACTTCGAGCATCCGCATCAATGCGCAGTACGACGCCGCGGCGGCGCTGATCGCACTGAAGGATTGGGACGCGGCTATTGCAGCGCTCGAAGACTTCCGTCGCCGCAACCCGAACCACCCGTTGGCCGCTGAAGTCGGCCCCAAGCTCGCCGTCGCCTACACGGAAAAGGGTCAGGGCGCGCAGGCGGCCGCCGAGTTCGAGCGCATCGCCACCACGCACAAGGACCCCACAGTCGCCAAATCGTCGTTGTGGCAGGCCGCCGAGCTGTACGAGAAGAGCGGCCAGCGAGCGGCCGCCGCCCGGGCCTACGAGCGCTACATCAAGCAGTACCCCGACTCGCTCGAAACCAGCATCGAGGTGCGCTATCGCCTGGCGCGCATGGCCAAGGCCGACGGCAACGCCGCGCGCGAGTTCCAGTTGATGAAGGAAATCCACCAGGCCGATCTGGCCGGCGGCCCGCGCCGCACCGACCGCACGCGCTTCCTCGGCGCCACCGCGGCGCTCGCGATGGCAGAACCGGTCGCCGATGCGTATCGAAAGGTTGCACTGGTCGAGCCTCTGGCGCGCAACCTGAAACTGAAGAAAACGAAGATGGAAGAGGCGTTAAAGGCCTACGCCGCCGCCGCAAACTACGGCGTGGCCGACGTCACGACCGCAGCGACTTATCACACTGCCTCGCTGTATCAGGACTTCGGCAAAGCTATGCTCACTTCGCAACGCCCGAAGAAGTTGTCGAAGGCCGAGCTCGAACAGTACAACGTGATGCTCGAAGAGCAAGCGTTCCCGTTCGAAGAGAAGGC
>DATKJN010000599.1:0-3550 GCA_035543655.1 Burkholderiaceae bacterium
GCTGGGCTTTGGCGTGACCACGCTGTCGACTGCGCTCAACTTCGGTCCGCAGCACGCCTTGGCCTGGTGCACCAGCACCAGCCTGGCGGGATTGGCACTCGGCCTCCTCCTCGCATTGCTCACGATGAGCAGCGGGCGCCGCATGGCGGCCGGGCTCGGGCTGATCGTGATCACGGCCAGCCTGGCGCTCGTGGCGCAGGCACCGGCCGATCCGTACTATGCACAGAGCCTGCATGATTGGGAGCAAGGGCGCTTCATCCGCTTTCATGGGTTGGCGCAGTGGATCGGCTGGTCATGGCCGTACCTGGCCACCTTGTGGTTGTTGCGGCAGATCGGCGGCCGCGACGGATGAGCGGGGCAGTCTGCGGGCGATGCGGCGCGACGCGTCCCTACAATGGCAGCGCCGCGCCCGACCCATTCGGGTACTCGTTGTTGCCGCCCGCCCGGCTCCTTCGGCGGTACGCCGTCATGAGTTACTACAAGCACCACATCTTCTTTTGCCTCAACGAGCGCAGCAACGGCGAAGCCTGCTGTGCGCAACACAACCCTCAGCAGGCGCTCGATCACTGCAAGTCACGCGTCAAGGGCCTGGGACTCGCCGGGCCCGGCGGCGTGCGCGTCAACAAGGCCGGCTGCCTCGACCGCTGCGCCGGCGGTCCGGTGGCGGTGGTTTACCCCGAGGGCGTTTGGTACACCTATGTCGATCGCAGCGACATCGACGAGATCGTTGATTCGCACCTGAAGGAAGGGCGCGTCGTCGAGCGCCTGCTGCTGCCACCCGACGTCGGGCGTTGATGTGGCCGCCAGCAAGCGCACGGACATCGCCGGTCCGGCCGGTCGCCTCGAGGTGGCGCTCGACGAACCCGATGGCGCCCCGCGCGGTATCGCCGTGTTGTGCCATCCGCACCCGGTGCACGGCGGAACGATGGACAACAAAGTGGTCCAGACGCTGGCGCGTGCGTTCGTGCAGGTGGGTTATCGCTCGGTGCGCTTCAATTTCCGCGGTGTCGGCGCTTCGCAGGGCCAATGGGACGAGGGCCACGGGGAGATCGATGATGCGATGGCCGTGGTGAATGCCTTCCGCGCTGCTGCGCTGCCGCTGGCGCTCGGTGGCTTTTCGTTCGGCGGCTATGTCGCGTCGCACATCGCGTCAAGGGTCGCCGCCGCGGGAGCATCCGCGCGGCTGGTGCTGGTGGGCCCTGCCACTTCCACCTTCGGCGTGGCCGACGCGGCGCCCGACACGCTGGTGATCCACGGCGAAGCCGACGACGTGGTGCCGCTGCAGGCCACGCTGGACTGGGCACGGCCGTTGCAACTGCCGGTGGTGGTCATGCCGGGTGTGGGCCACTACTTCCATGGACAGCTGACCCGCTTGCGCGACCTCGTCGTGCAGGCGTGGTCGAATTGAGCGGCGCTCGCCGCACTTCTTTCTGAGAGGCATGGATTCGATGTTGAAGCGATGGATCGCCGGCGCGCTGTTGTGCGTGGGCATGGTCGCGCCGCACGCGCAGCCGATGCAGCCACCCGAAGTGGCGGCGCGCAACTACCTGTTGATCGACCTCAACGCCAGCCAGGTGCTGGCCGAGCGCGAGGCGGACAAGCAGTCCGATCCGGCCTCGCTGACCAAGCTGATGACCGCCTACTTGGTCTTCAACGCGCTCAAGGACAAGAAGATCACCCTCGAGCAAACGCTGCCGGTGTCGGTGCGCGCTTGGAGTGAGCGCAAAGGCGGCGGCTCGTTGATGTTCATCGATCCGAAGATGAACCCGAAGGTCGATGAACTGTTGCGCGGCATGATCGCCGTGTCGGGCAACGATGCCGCCGTGGCGCTGGCCGAAGGGGTGGGTGGCGACCTCGGCACGTTTGTTTCGATGATGAACCGCCAGGCGCAGGCCTGGGGCCTGAAGAACACGCAATTCAAGAACGTGCAGGGGCTGACGGAAGCGGGGCACTACAGCAGTGCACGCGACATCGCGACCATTGCCGCTCACGTCATCCGTGAGCACCCGAACTTCTACGCCACGTACTACTCGATCCGGCAGTACACCTTCAACAACATCAAGCAGGACAACCGCAACCTGCTGCTCGGCCGCGATCCGAGTGTGGATGGCATGAAGACCGGCTATACGGAAGCCGCCGGCTACTGCCTGGTGTCGAGCGCGCAGCGCGACTTCCCCAACGGCAAGCGCCGCCTGCTCGCCGTGGTGCTTGGCACAGCCTCGCGCGAGGCGCGTGCCAGCGAGAGCCAGAAGCTGCTCAACTGGGGCTTCACTGCGTGGGATGCGGTGCGCCTGTTCGAGGATGGCAAGCCCGCCGCGCGCGTGCCGGTGTGGAAGGGCGCACAGCGAGAGGCGTCGCTCGGTGCCGCCGGCGCGTTGTATGTCGCGGTGCCGCGCGGTGAGGGCGACAAGCTGAAGACCCAGATCGAGCGCACCGACCCGCTGGTGGCACCTCTGACCAAGGGTCAGCGTGTCGGCACGCTGAAGGTCACCACGGCTGGCGGCTCGGAAGTGGCCTCGGTGCCGCTGGTGGTGCAGGAGGCCGTGCCCGAGGCCGGCTTGTTCGGGCGCGCCTGGGATTCGCTGCGCCTGTGGATCAAGTGACTGCCATGCCCTTCGGCTAAGCTGGCGCTTTCCTGCCCTGCCGTCATTTGAGGCACCCATGATCACGCTGCCCGACACCCCATGTCTGCTCAACGGCGAGATGCAGCCGCTGAGTCAGGCCAAGATCTCCGTGCTCGATCGCGGCTTCATCTTCGGCGACGGCGTGTACGAGGTGATCCCGGTGTACGAACGCCGGTTGTTCCGCTTCGACGAGCACATGGCGCGCCTGGCACGCAGCCTCGACAAGCTGCGCATCAAGAACCCTCACTCACTTGACGGGTGGCTGCGGCAGGTGCGCATGCTGGTGGCCGAGGTGCCCGCGGACAGCCAGCTCGTGTACATCCAGGTCACGCGCGGCATCGCGCTGCGTGACCATGTGATGCCCGAAGGCATTCAGCCGACCGTGTTCATCATGAGCAATCCGATGAAACCGCCCACGGTTGAGCAGCGCCACCATGGCGTGGCCTGCACCACCGCGCGCGACTTTCGCTGGGAGCGCGGTGACATCAAGAGCGTGTCGCTGCTGGGCAATGTGCTGGCGCGCCAGATGTCCGCCGACCACGGTGCGACCGAGACGATCATGTTCCGCAACGGCTGGTTGACGGAAGGATCGGGCAGCAACGTCTGGGTGGTGCACGAAGGGGCCGTCCTCGGCCCGCCGCGCAGCGAGCACGTGCTCGAAGGGATCCGCTACGAGTTGCTGCGCGAGCTGTGCGAGGAAGAGGGTATCGCCTACAACCTGCGGCCGATCAGCGAAGACGACGTGCGCACCGCTGACGAGTTGATGATCAGCTCGGCGAGCAAGGAGGTGTTGCCGGTGACCAAGCTCGACAACCAGCCGGTGGGCCATGGGGCGCTGCGCGGCAAACCGGGGCCAGTGTACGCGCGGCTGTACGAAGCCTACCAGCGCGCCAAACAGTCGCAGTCGATCTAGGCCATTTGCATGC
>DATKJN010000600.1:0-2671 GCA_035543655.1 Burkholderiaceae bacterium
CAAGCCCGGCGTGCTCGAGGTGTCGCGCGTGCTCGACTGCCCGATCTACTACGCCAGCGTCAGCTGCGACCGCGCTTTCCACTGGCACCGCTCGTGGGATCGTGCCTTCCTGCCCAAGCCGTTCGCACGCGTGCAGATCGAGTGGCGCGGGCCGGTGCAGCCGCTGGCGCGCACCGAGGATCCGCGTGATCCGCAGGTGCTCGGCCGGCTCGAGCAGCTGATGCTGCAAGCCAAACGCGACGGCCGCGTGACGGGCCAGCAAAGCGCGCCCGAGATGCCGCTGCCGGAAATGCCGGCGCCCGAGATCCGGGGGGCTGACGTTGCGGTGCCGGAGACCGCGGTGCCGGTGCCCGAGCGCACGGCGTTGTAGCCGGCACGGGCGCCCGGCCTTTAGGCGGGCTGCAGGGCCAGGCGTCGCGTGCGCTTGAGCAGCGTGAAGGCGATCGCCAGGTTCAACAGGTTCCAGGCCACGCCGTTGACGAACGCAGCGTGGTAGCTGCCGGTCAGGTCGAACACCTTGCCCGACATCCAGCCGCCCAATGCCATGCCAAGCAGCGTGCACATCAACACCGTGCCCACGCGCGCACCGGCTTCGGCCGGCGGGAAGTACTCGCGCACGATGATCGCGTAGCTCGGCACGATGCCGCCCTGGAAGAGGCCGAACAGCGCCGAGATCAGGTACAGCGACACCAGTCCGTCGAAGGGCAGGAACAACACCAGCGCCAGGCCCTGGAGCGCAGAGCCGAGCAGCAGCGTGCGCAGCCCGCCGATGCGGTCGCACACGAGGCCGGAGATCAGGCGGCTGACGATGCCGCAAGCCAGCATCAGCGACAGCATCTGCGCGCCGCGCGCGGCGCCGAAGCCGAGGTCGCTGCAGTAGGCCACGATGTGCACCTGCGGCATCGACATCGCCACGCAGCACGCCACGCCGGCGATGCACAACAGGGTCTGTGCGCCGTTGAGCGACAGCCCGAACGGACGATCCGACGGCGTGCCGAAGTGCGGCGCGCTGGGTGCCGCTTGCGCCGCCGGCGGCCGGCGCCACATCGCCATCGCCAGCAGCGGCAGCGTGACGGCGCAGAACACGCCCAGGCCGATGTAGGCCTGGCGCCAGCCGATCGTCTCGACAAAATGCTGCACCACCGGTGGCCAGATGGCGCCGGCGAGGTAGTTGCCGCTGGCGCATATCGCCACCGCGATGCCGCGCCGTCGCACGAACCACAACGACGTGTCGGCCACCAGGGGCGCGAAGGTCGCCGACGACCCCAGCAGTCCGATGCCCACGCCGTGCGCAATCGCGAACCACCACACGTTGCCCGACAGGCCGGCGCCGATGAAGCCGCAACCCAGCCCCACGCTGCCGATCAGCAGAGGCCAGACCACGCCGCGCCGGTCGGCCAGGCGCCCCATCAGGATGCCACCCAGGCCAAACCCCACCATCAGCAACGTGTACGGCAGCGACGCATCGGCGCGCGCGACGCCGAACTCCGCCTGCACGGCAGGCAGCACCACCGACACCACGTACATGCCCGACGATCCGATCGTCATCAGCGCCAGCGTGACCGCGAGGCGGGTCCAGGCGTATCGTGAATCGGTGGCGGGTTCGCTCGGCGGCATGGGGCGGCGATGATGACACGCTGCCTGTCCATTCCAGTGCGCCGTCCTACAGACGTAACACGGCGCTGCCGTGAAGGCAGCGCGCGGAACGCGCCACTGCAATCAGGGGTTTGCGCTCGGGCTCCCGCAGCCAGGGGATGGCGCCCGCGCGCGCGCGGTCGATACTGGACCCAGCAATATTCAGGGGTGGCGTATGGCATTGCTGCTGCACACAGGTCCGAACATGGATGCGGTCGTCCAACCGGTGGCCACGATGCAGGTGCAACTGCAGGCGGCACCCACGGTCACGTACCGCTGCGCCGGCTGCGGCGATGTGTTGCACTTCAACGCGCTGTCCGCGTCGTGCCGATGCATCGACGAGTGCTATTCCGAATCGACCGACGCCACGCCGTTGCGCTGATGCCGGAAGCCCGCTTCTGACCGGCAACGCCTGGCTGCAGCCAGGCAGGGTACGCTTGGCGCCCATGACACCGGCTGGCCTACCCACGTGAGTGCTTCTACCTTGACCGACGCCCGCGGCGTCTACCCCATCGCGCCGACGCCGTTTCTCGACGATGGGTCGATCGACTTCGCATCGATCGACCGCCTGAGCGAGTTCTATCTGCGCACCGGCTCCACCGGTGTCACGGTGCTCGGCCAGCTCGGAGAGGCGCCGAAACTCGATGCGGCGGAGAGCCTCGCCGTCGCCAAGCGTTTCATCCAGGCCTTCGCCTCGACGCCGGTGATCATCGGCGTCACGGCACCGGGGTTCGCCGCAATGCGCACGCTGGCGCGCGAGTCGATGGCGCTCGGCGCGGCCGGCGTGATGATCGCGCCGCCCAACACCTTGCGCACCGACGACCAGATCGCCGGCTACTACGCGCAGGCCGCGCAGGCGATCGGAGCGGACGTGCCGTTCGTGATCCAGGACTATCCGCTGACCTTCAGCGTGCAGATGACCCCGGCGGTGATCCGGCGCATCGTGCAGGACAACGCCTCGTGCGTGATGCTCAAGCATGAGGATTGGCCGGGGCTGGAGAAGATCAGCGCGCTGCGCGGGTTCGAGCGCGACGGC
>DATKJN010000601.1:0-10060 GCA_035543655.1 Burkholderiaceae bacterium
ATCTGCCGCCGCATCGACGAGGGCACCGAAGCCGCCTACCGCGCGCGCATGGAGCTGGTCGAAGCCAATTTGCGACTGGTGGTCTCGATCGCAAAAAAATACGCCAACCGCGGCCTTCAGTTCCTCGACCTGATCCAGGAAGGCAACATCGGCCTGATGAAGGCGGTGGACAAGTTCGAATACCGCCGCGGCTACAAATTCTCGACGTATGCCACGTGGTGGATCCGTCAGGCCATCACGCGTTCGATCGCCGACCAGGCACGCACCATCCGCATCCCGGTGCACATGATCGAGACCATCAACAAGATGAACCGCATCTCGCGCCAGCACCTGCAGGAGTTCGGCTTCGAGCCCGATGCGCCGACACTGGCCGAGAAGATGGAGATCCCCGAGGACAAGATCCGCAAGATCATGAAGATCGCCAAAGAGCCGATCTCCATGGAGACGCCGATCGGCGACGACGACGATTCGCACCTGGGCGACTTCATCGAGGACACCAACAACGTGGCGCCGGTCGATGCCGCGATGCAGGCGGGCCTGCGCGACGTGGTGAAAGACATCCTCGATTCGCTGACGCCGCGCGAGGCCAAGGTGTTGCGCATGCGCTTCGGCATCGAGATGAGCACCGATCACACGCTCGAAGAAGTCGGCAAGCAGTTCGACGTCACGCGCGAGCGCATCCGCCAGATCGAAGCCAAGGCGATCCGCAAGCTCAAGCACCCGAGCCGCTCGGACAAACTGCGCACGTATCTGGACAACCTGTAGGGTTGGCTGGAAGCGTGGCCCGCGCAAGCGGGCTGCCGCGCAGCGGCAACGCAGTTTGCGGCGAAGCCACAAGCTCAGGACCTGCTTGGACAATCTCCGATTGACCCAGTAGGTGCCGCCAAACGGCGGCCGCGATCGCGCAGCGAACGCGACTGTGCTTGCGCCGCAGGCACAAGCCGCGCACCTGGCTGGACGGTCTGTGACCAATTGATCGGGCGAGGCCAGAGGGCGTCGGCCCTCCGCTTGCGCCCCGACAAGGCGCCGCCGCGCCGCTTGCGGCCCGCGTGGCTCTCGGAGTTACACTGCGCCGAACATGACGCGGATCTCCGAGCGCACCGTGCTGTTCGCCGACCTGCGCGGCAGCACCTCGCTGTACGAGACCCTTGGCAATGCCGAGGCAACCTCCGTCGTCACGCACACCGTGACGATGATGGCGCGCACGGTGCCCAAGTGCGACGGCCAGCTGATCAAGACGCTCGGCGACGGCTTGATGGCCGTGTTCGACAGCTCCGAAGGCGGCTTGCGCTCAGCGGGCCAGATGCACGACGAGCTGGAGCACTTGGTGTCGCGCGGGCGCGAACACGGTGCCTCGGCCGGCCTGCGCGGGCTGCGCTTGCAGGTCGCGCTGGCACGCGGCGAGGTGGTGGAAATGGCGGGCGACTGCTTCGGCGACGCAGTCAACGTGGCCGCTCGGTTGCTTGATCACGCGGGCGACAACGAAACGCTGATCACGGCCGGCGTGCTGGCCGATTTGCCCAACGACCAGCGTGCGCGCTTTCGCAGCTTGGATTGGATGCACCTGCGCGGTCGCGCCGAGCCGGTGCACGTGCACGTGCTGGGGCAGCGCCGCCATGCCGATCCCGCGGCCGCCACTCAGTTCGGCGCGGTCGAGCCTTCGCCCGACCCGGAGGGCATTCGCCTCGCCTGTCAGGACATGGTGCGCGTCTACGCCGCCGAACATTTGCCGGTCGTGCTCGGCCGCAGCCCACAGGCCACGTTCCGCCTCGACGACTCCAAGGTCTCGCGCTCGCATGCCCGCATCGACTGGACCGGCGGCACATTCCAGCTCACCGACATGAGCTACAACGGCACCTATGTCCGCTTTGGCGGCTCGGACGAACTGATCACGCTGCGGCGCGGCAGTTGCACGCTGCACGGCTATGGCGTCATCGGCCTCGGCGGCGCGCCGGCGGACGGCGGCTCGCCGAGCATCCGTTTCGACGTGCTGTCGATCGTCGACACCGTGCCGCACCTGACCTGAACCGGCCGAACAGCGCATGCGTTTTGCCGCGGAGCCCGCGCACGCGCACGATCGCCCCGAGCGGACGGGCATCCTGCTGATCAACCTCGGTACGCCCGATGCGCCGACCTCCAAGGCCGTGCGTCGCTACCTCGCGGAGTTCCTGTCCGACCGGCGTGTGGTCGAAATTCCACGCCTCGTGTGGTGGCCGATCCTGCATGGTGTGGTGCTGCGCACGCGCCCGTCGAAGTCGGCCGCCAAGTACGCGACCATCTGGTCGGACGAGGGCTCACCGCTGTGGGTGTGGACGCGCAAGCAGGCGGTTCGGCTGCTCGGCTCGCTCGGCGAGCGCGGCCACGCCGTGCTGGTGCAGCCGGCGATGCGCTACGGCAACCCGTCGATCGCCAGCGCCCTCGATGCCCTGAAGGAACAGGGCGCGACGCGCGTCCTCGTGGTGCCGCTGTACCCCCAGTACGCGGCGTCCACCACGGCCAGCAGCCTCGATGCCGTGCAGGCGTGGACAGCGCGTGTGCGCCGCGTGCCCGAACTGCGCGTGGTCAATCAGTTCCACGATGACAGCGGCACGATCGATGCGTTGGCCGCGCGCGTTCAGGAGCACTGGATGCGCGAAGGCCGCGGCCGCATGCTGGTGATGAGCTTTCACGGTTTGCCTGCGCGCTCGCTCGCGCTCGGTGATCCCTACCATTGCCAATGCCTGAAGACGGCTCGCCTGCTGGCGGAGCGTCTCGGCTTGCCGAGCACCGAGTACCAGGTCACCTTCCAGAGCCGCTTCGGACGCGCACGTTGGCTCGAGCCTTACACCGATGCCACGCTGCGCAAGCTCGCGCAACAAGGCCACGACCGCGTCGACGTGATCTGCCCCGGCTTTGTCGCCGACTGCCTGGAGACCCTGGAGGAAATCGGCATCGAAGGGCGCAGCACGTTTCTCGCTGCGGGCGGCAAGGCCTTCCACCTCGTCCCGTGCCTCAACGACAGCCCGGCATGGATCGACGCGCTGGCCCGGCTTGCGATCCGTCATCTGCAAGGTTGGCCCACCCAACCCGAATCGGCCGCCGAGCTGCAGCAGCGGCGCGAACGCGCAGGGGCCGTCGGCGCGCGGCGCTAGTGCGCCACGCCGCGGCGCGGCGCGGGATGGATCAAGCGGCTGCGCGGCCGCGCGCCCAGCGGATCACACGCGGCACCACCAGCACCGCGATCACGATCGCGAGCAGCAGCGCCGAGGCGGGCCGTTGGATGAACACATTCCAACGGCCTTCGCCAATCGACAGTGCGTTGCGCATTTGCGCTTCGGCCAACGGCCCGAGGATCATGCCGACGATCACCGGCGCGGTCGGAAAGTCGAAGCGCCGCATCAGCAGGCCCAGCAAGCCGATGCCCAGCATCAGGAACAGATCGAACGCGCTCTGGCGCATGCCGTACACGCCGACCGTCGCGAAGATCAAGATGCCGGCGTACAGCTGCGGGCGCGGGATCTTCAGCAACTTGACCCACAGGCCCACCAACGGCAGGTTGAGCACCAGCAGCATGACGTTGCCGATGTACAGCGATGCGATCAACGCCCACACCAGCGCCCCGTTGCTTTGAAACAGCTGCGGGCCGGGGTTCAAGCCGTAGTTCTGGAACGCCGACAGCAGGATCGCCGCCGTCACGCTGGTTGGGATGCCCAGTGTCAGCAGCGGCACCAGCGTGGCCGTGACAGCGGCGTTGTTGGCAGCCTCGGGGCCAGCCACGCCTTCGATCGCACCGGTGGTGCCGAACTCCTCGGGGCTCTTGCTCAGCTTGCGCTCGACGGCATAGCTCAGGAACGTCGGGATCTCCGAGCCGCCGGCGGGAATGGTGCCGAACGGAAAGCCAATCGCCGTGCCGCGCAACCATGCCGGCCACGACCGCCGCCATTCCTGGCGGGTCATGTGCACCTTGTTCATGCGATTCAGGCTCGACTCGGAGCGGCCCTCGTACAACGCGATGTACAGGCACTCCCCCACCGCGAACAGGCCCACTGCGACCAGCACGACCTCGATGCCATCGAGGAATTCGGGCACGCCACCGGTGTAGCGCACCTGGCCGCTGATCTGATCCAGGCCGATGCAGCCGATGGCCAGCCCGGCGAACAGCGCCGTCATGCCGCGCAGCGTGCTCTTGCCCAGCACCGCGGTCACCGTGGTGAATGCCAGCAGCATCAGCATGAAGTACTCGGGCGGCCCGAGCTTGACCGCATGGTAGGCGACGAACGGCGCGAACAGCGTCACCAGCACCGTCGCGATCGTGCCAGCGATGAAGCTGCCGATCGCGGCCGTGGCGAGCGCTGCACCCGCGCGCCCGCTCTTGGCCATCTTGAAGCCCTCGAGCGCCGTGACCATCGTGCCGGTTTCGCCCGGCGTGTTGAGCAGGATCGACGTCGTTGAGCCGCCGTACATCGCACCGTAGTAGATGCCGGCAAAGAAGATCATCGACGCGGTGGGCTCGACCTGCGACGTGATCGGCAACAGCATCGCCACCGTGACTGCAGGCCCCAGACCCGGCAACACACCGATCGCCGTCCCGACCACGCAGCCGACGAACGCCCACAGCAGGTTGATCGGCGTGGCCGCGGTGGCGATGCCCGCGAGCAGTTGGCCGGCGATGTCCATCTAGCGCATCACCCGCTTCACAGCCAGCCGGTGCCGGTGACGTTGGGCAGGTTGATGCCCAGCACCAGCGTGAAGAGCCAGAAGGCTGGCGCCGCGATCAGAAACCCGGTGATGAAATCGATTGCCAGGCCCTTGGCTCCGCCGTGACCCTTGCCTTCGGCGGCGCGCAAGCCGCGCACCGCAAGCATGAAGCACACGGTGCAGGCCAGAATGAAGCCGATCGTCGTGATCAGCGCGGCGTTGGCGACCACACCGGCCACCACCCACGCCAGCGATGTCCAATCACCGCGCGCCGCGCCGGGCGCCGGTTCGGTCTCGCGCCAGCCACCGGTGCGGGCCTCGTACACCAGCCAGCCGCCACACACCATCAGCGCGACGGACACCAGCCAAGGCAGGAAGTTGGGACCGACGCCCGAGTAGCCCGCCTGCGCCGGGATCTGTGTCGCGCCCCACGCCATGGCGGCACCGACCAACAACGCACCGGCGCCGATCAGGGTCTGATGGAGGACTGCCGGCGCGCGCTCGCTCAATTCAAACCATCCCGGCCTTGACCATCGTGGCACGCAGCGATGCGAACTCGCGGTCGACGAAGTCTTCGAACTCCTTGCCGGTCAGCAGGGCCGCGGTCCAGTTGTTCTTCTCCATCGCCTCGGCCCAGGCTTTGGTCTTGGTGGCCTTGACGATCAAGTCGGTGAGCGTCTTGCGCTGATCGGCAGTGATCCCCGGCGCCCCGTACACACCGCGCCAGTTGCCGATCTCGACGTTGTAGCCCTGCTCCTTCATGGTCGGGATGTTCAACCCCTTCAGACGCGCGCCTGACGTGATCGCGATCGGCTTCATCTTGCCGGTCTCGATGTATTGCTGAAACTCGCTGTAGCCGCTGCCGCCCACCGTCACGTTGCCGCCGAGGATGGCCGCCACCGCCTCGCCGCCGCCGCGGAACGCCACGTAGTTGATCTTGGCCGGGTCAACGCCGACCTCGCGCGCGAGCATCGCCGCGGCGATGTGTTCGGTGCTGCCGCGCGAACCGCCACCCCACTTCACGCTGCCGGGGTCCTTCTTCAGTTGCTCGACGACGTCTTTCATGCTCTTCAGCGGCGACGACTCCGGCAGCACGAACACGTTGTACTCGCTGGTCAAGCGTGCCAGCGGCGTGCACTGCGACAAGTTCACCGGCCCCTTGGTGGTGATCAGGCCGCCGAGCATCACGGCGCCCATCACCATCACGGCATTCGGGTCACCTTTGCTGGCATTGACGAACTGCGCCAAGCCCAAGGCGCCGGCTGCACCGCCCTTGTTGTCGTAGCTCACGCCGCTGGCTGCGCCGGCATCCTGAAGCGCCTTTCCCAGCGCGCGGCCGGTGCTGTCCCACCCGCCACCCGGGTTGGCCGGGATCATCATCTTCAGGTTGGTCGCGGCTTGCGCGGCCCATGGCACGCTGCCCGTCGCCGCCAGTGCGGCAAGGGCTCGAAGAAAGTCGTCTCGACGCATTCTGGTCTCCTGCAACGGTCGCGGTTGTTCTGCCTGCCGCGATCATCGCTGCTGGCGACGACCGTTCGGCCGGCGTGGGCACTAGGACAAATGCTAGGTCGCCATGGCAGGTATTGGGCTGGTCGACAATGCGCGCCGATGGGTGAGGCGGTGCGACTCGACAAGTGGCTGTGGGCGGCGCGCCTGTACAGAACGCGCACGCTGGCCACGCAGAACGTGATCCTCGGTCGGGTGGAAGTCAATGGCGCACCCGCCAAGCCGTCACGCGAGTTGCACGTGGGCGACCGCCTGACCGTGCAGCAGGCGGGCTATCGGCAGGAGTTGGTGATCTCAAAGCTGGCCGCTCAGCGCGGCAGCGCCACCATCGCGCGCACGTTGTACGAGGAGACCGCCGAGAGCTTGGCCGCACGGGACCACGCGCTGCAGCAGCGTCGACTCGCGCCGGAACCGGCACTCAGCGCCGAACCGGGGCGCCCGACCAAACGCAACCGCCGGGCGTTGGCCGATTGGGAACGCTGGAGCGCCAGCGTCGACGACTGAAGGCCGCCCCGAACACTGCAGGTTTTGGCACCGAGAGCCGCACCCGGCCCCCTTGAAATGGCTCGGACTGCCCCAAGCCTCTGCGCAGGACCGTTTTTCGCTTCCGAAAACAACCATGACCCCGAACGACCCGCCCCAGTTCACCGAACCTTGGATCGACCCACTGCCGCCGGAGTCGGCGACGCCACCGCCGGACGCGCCTGTCACGACATCGACACCCGATGGCGACGGCGGGCGACTGGCCGAATTGGAGGCCAAGCACGCCGAACTCTCCGACTCGTTCCTGCGCGCCAAGGCCGAGGCGGAGAACACGCGCCGGCGGGCCGAAGAAGAGATTTCCAAGGCGCGCAAATTTGCCGTCGAGTCGTTCGCCGAGAGCCTGCTGCCGGTGCGCGACAGCCTGGAGGCGGCGACCGCGATCCCCGACGGCACGAAGGAGCAATTGCTGGCCGGCGTGCATGCCACGCTGCGCCTGCTGGCGCAGTCGCTCGAGCGCAACCGCGTGGTGGAGATCAATCCGCCGGTCGGCACGCGCTTCGACCCCCACCAACACCAGGCCATCTCGATGGTGCCGGCCGAGCAAGAGGCCAACACCATCGTCGCCGTGCTGCAGAAGGGCTATCTGATCGCCGAGCGCGTGTTGCGCCCCGCGCTGGTCACCGTGGCGGCGCCCAAGTGACGGCCAAACCCGCACTTGAAACAAGGCGAGTTATCCACACCTCGTACACATTGAATTCACATTCCCTTTAGGAGCCACAACAAATGGGCAAGATCATCGGCATCGACCTGGGCACGACCAATTCGTGCGTGGCGATCATGGAGGGCAACACGACCAAAGTGATCGAGAACAGCGAAGGTGCGCGCACCACACCTTCGATCATTGCCTACCAGGAGGACGGCGAAGTCCTCGTCGGTGCGTCGGCCAAGCGTCAGGCGGTAACCAACCCGAAGAACACGCTGTACGCGGTGAAGCGCCTGATCGGCCGCAAGTTCACCGAGAAGGAAGTGCAGAAGGACATCGACCTGATGCCCTACAAGATCTCGGCCGCTGACAACGGCGACGCGTGGGTCGAGGTGCGCGGCAAGAAGCTGGCGCCCCCGCAGGTGAGCGCCGAGGTGCTGCGCAAGATGAAGAAGACGGCCGAAGACTATCTCGGCGAGGAAGTGACCGAAGCCGTCATCACGGTGCCGGCCTACTTCAACGACAGCCAGCGCCAGGCAACCAAGGACGCCGGCCGCATCGCCGGACTCGACGTCAAGCGCATCATCAACGAGCCCACCGCGGCCGCGCTGGCGTTCGGCCTCGACAAACATGGCAAGGGCGACCGCAAGATCGCCGTGTATGACCTGGGTGGCGGCACGTTCGACATCTCGATCATCGAGATCGCCGATGTCGACGGCGAGAAGCAGTTCGAGGTGCTGTCGACCAACGGCGACACGTTCCTCGGCGGCGAGGACTTCGACCAGCGCATCATCGACTACATCGTCGCCGAGTTCAAAAAGGAACAGGGCGTCGACCTGACCAAGGACGTGCTCGCGCTGCAGCGTCTGAAGGAGGCGGCTGAGAAGGCCAAGATCGAACTCTCCAACAGCACGCAGACCGACATCAACTTGCCCTATGTGACGGCGGATGCGTCGGGTCCGAAGCACCTGAACATCAAGCTCACACGGGCCAAGCTCGAGGCGCTGGTCGACGAACTGATCGAGCGCACGATCGAGCCCTGCCGCATCGCCATCAAGGATGCCGGCGTCAAGCTCAACGAGATCAACGACGTGATCCTGGTCGGTGGCATGACGCGCATGCCCAAGGTGCAGGACAAGGTCAAGGAGTTCTTCGCCAAGGAGCCGCGCAAGGATGTCAACCCCGACGAGGCGGTGGCGGTCGGCGCGGCGATCCAAGGTCAGGTGTTGGGTGGCGAGCGCAAGGACGTGCTGCTGCTCGACGTGACGCCACTGTCGCTCGGCATCGAGACGCTGGGCGGCGTGATGACCAAGATGATCAAGAAGAACACCACGATCCCGACCAAGTTCGCGCAGACCTTCTCCACCGCCGACGACAACCAGCCGGCGGTGACGATCAAGGTGTTCCAGGGCGAGCGCGAGATGGCCGTGGGCAACAAGAGCCTGGGCGAGTTCAACCTCGAGGGCATCCCACCGTCGCCGCGCGGCCTGCCGCAGATCGAGGTCACGTTCGACATCGACGCCAATGGCATCCTGCACGTGGGCGCCAAGGACAAGGCCACCGGCAAGGAAAACAAGATCACCATCAAGGCGAACTCCGGCCTGAGCGAGGCCGAGATCGAGAAGATGGTGAAGGACGCCGAGCTCAACGCCGCCGAGGACAAGAAGAAGCTCGAGATCGTGCAGGCGCGCAACTCGGCCGATTCGATGGTGCACTCGGTGAAGAAGAGCCTCACCGAACACGGCGACAAGCTCGATGCGGGCGAAAAGGAAAAGATCGAGACCGCGTTGAAGGACGTCGAAGAGGCGCTCAAGGGCGACGACAAGGAAACGATCGAAGCCAAGACCGAGGCGTTGGTGCAGGCCAGCCAGAAGCTCGGCGAGAAGATGTACGCCGACGCGCAGGCCACGGCAGCGGCGGCGGGCGCCGCCGGCGGCGGGGCCGAAGGCGCGCCCGAGGGTGCTGCGCGGGCGCAGGGCAAGCAGGCCGACGACAACGTGGTCGACGCGGAGTTCAAGGAAGTCAAGAAGTGATGGCGCGGCGGGCTGCAGGGCCCGCCGTCGTATCTCGCCGCGTTCGAGTCGGCGGGCCGATGCCCGTCGCTCCACGCGGCGGTTGTGCTTGAGGGTTACCGGGACACTGCATGGCAAAACGCGATTACTACGACGTGCTCGGCGTGGCGAAGAACGCGTCCGACGACGACATCAAGAAGGCCTATCGCAAGCTGGCCATGAAGCACCACCCTGACCGCAACCAGGGTGACGACGCGAAGAAGTCCGAGGACAAATTCAAGGAGGCCAAGGAGGCCTACGAGATGCTGTCCGATCCGCAGAAGCGCGCGGCATACGATCAATACGGCCACGCCGGCGTCGATCCCAACATGGGCGGCGCGGGCTTCCGCGGCGGCCCGGGCGCCGAAGGGTTCGGCGGCTTCGCCGAAGCGTTCGGCGACATCTTCGGCGACATATTCGGCGGCGCCGGCGGGCGCCGGGGCGGCGGCGGCCAGCAGGTGTACCGCGGCGCCGACCTGTCGTACGCGATGGAGATCTCGCTCGAAGAGGCTGCCAACGGCAAGGAGACGCAGATTCGCATCCCGAGTTGGGAGTCCTGCGAGACCTGCCACGGCAGCGGCGCCAAACCCGGCACCAGCGCGAAGACCTGCACCACGTGCAACGGCACGGGTACCGTGCA
>DATKJN010000602.1:0-4878 GCA_035543655.1 Burkholderiaceae bacterium
CGGTCGTCGGCGTTGATGTAGTGCAGCCAATCGTTCCAGCGCGTGTCCTCCTGCCGGGGACCGATGCCGAACAGCTTGGCCTGGCCGGGCGACCAATGCAGCGAATCCTGCTCGAAGCGGTAGTGGAAGAAGCCGACGTGGCCGGCTTCCTGCGCCAGTTCGATCAAGTGCTGGCTCTCGCGCAGCCGGCGGCCGGCGCTTTCGAGCTGCGCGCTGGAGCGCACGCGATCGGTGATGTCGATCACCGCGCCGATCGCACCGCGCGGCTGGCCGGCGGCGTCGAGCAGCGGCACCGCCTGCGCCAGCACACGCCTGGGCGGCTGGCCGGGCTGCACCACCTCGAGCTCCATCGGCGGGATCGCGCGGCCTTCGGCACAAGCGCGCCGCAGCGGCAGCTCGTGCGCCTCCACCGGTGTGTCGCTGTGCGGCAGCCGGATCACCAGCTGTTCGCGCGCGTCGGCCTTGCCGAACAAGGCTTCCATCGCCGCGTTGTCGGTGACGGTGCGGCACAGCGGGTCCTGCGCGAACGCCAGTGCCACCGGACTGCTGGTGAACAGCGTCTGGAACTCGTCGGCGGTGGCCTGGATCTGCTGGCGCGCCGCAATGTCGCGTTCGGCGGCGCTGGCCAGCGCCTCGCGCAGGTCGGCGACCTCGCGCACGCGGATCGGCGCGCCGATGCGGCTGACCTCGCCGCGCGACAGCTGGTCGAGCGGGCGAACCAGGTGGCGTGCGATGCGCGAGGCCAGGTACAGGCCGAGCACCACGCACAAGGCGGCTCCGGCGGCCGCCAGCAGCACCGACTTGGCGACCGCGACATCCAACGGCTTGGCCGGCAGCGCCACGCCGACGCCCCAGCCTGCCATCGGCACCGTTTGCCATGCGCCGTAGAGCGAGGGCCCCTCGAGCGACCCGATGCGGTGGGTGCCGGCGCTGCGCGCCTGCGTGGCGGCCACGGCCGCCGGCGGCAACTGCTGCCCGACGAAGCGCTCCGGTGAAAGGGTGCGCGCCACCACCACATGGTTGCTGTCGTACAGGCTCAACAAGCCATCGACCGGCGGCGCCGAACCCTGCAGCAGCGTCTGCCAGGCCGTGTAGTCGATCCAGGCGCCGACCACGTAGGCCAGCCGGCCCTGCTGCAGCACGGGCACGGCCACCGCGGTGGTGAACTGACCGGAGCCGCGCGGCACGAGGTTGGACACCATCGGCCGCGGCTGCGTCAGCATGCTGCGGAAGTTGGGCTCGTTGCGCCCCGAATCCGCCCCCATCGGCAGGCCTTGGGACGTCGGGTAGGCCGAATCGACCAGCACCTGGCCTTCCGCGGAGATCAGGAACACGCCGCGCCAGCTGTGGCGCAAGCGCGGGCTGTCGCGCAACAAGGCCTCGAACTCGCTGCTGTCGGCGTTTCCCAGCAACGTGGTCTGCCCGATGATCGCCAGCGCCTCGATCGACGAGGCCAGTTCGCGCTCGACGTTCTGCGCAGTGGCCGCGGCCGTGCGCTCGAGTTCGGCCCACATGCGAGCGCGCTGCGACACGAAGTCGTCGTAGATGCGATAACCCATCAGCGCGATGAACGGCACCGTGGCCACCAGCATGATGACCGCCAGGTAGGCGCGCAGCGAGGCCTTGGGCCACAACGCAGCCAGGCGTTCCCTCAGCGCGGGCGCAGGCGCGCTGCTCAATGGGGGATGCCGTTCAGCGCCGGCCACATGCACGTCCTCGCGACTGGCACGGCGGCGCGACGCCGCGCTCCGCCACGGCCGCGCGGCGATGCCGGTGCGGACCTTCCGATGGGAAGCTGACGCGGCACTCAACCGCCGTGCGCGATGCGAATGGACGAAGACATGCTCGCTGCGGCGCTACGGGCGCCCGGCTCGTCTTTGGCGATCGCGATGGATTGACGTCGGCCATGACTTCACCGACAGACGGACCCGCCGCGCCTGGAGCGCGCGCAGCGGGGAACTCGCTTGTTGTTGTGGCATGGGCGCGTTAAAGCACGCCCCGTGCCCGCGCCGAGGCGAATCCCCCCGCAGCCGCGGCGAAACGTCGCCGCTGCGCCTATGCCCGCGAAATCGCGTTGATGAGCGTCACAGGCGCTGAGGGCGCCACACTGCGCACCACCGGTTCGCGAGTTCGTGCCGGTGAAACGGCGGGAGTTGCGGCAAATTTTTCAAACTGCATACGACCGATGCCGCGGTAATTGAAGCCCAACGATGCCATCCGAGCGGGATCGCAGATGTTGCGGCCATCGAACACGTACGGCGCGGCCATGCGCGCATGCACGGCGGCCCAGTCCGCCTGCTTGTATTCCGGCCACTCGGTGGCGATCAGCAGCGCATCGGCCCCCTCGACCGCCGTCATCGCGTCGATCGCAAAAGCGAGCGAGCGCACATGGCCGTGCTGTCGGCGTGCCGCCGGCATGGCCACGGGGTCGTGCACCACCACCTCGGCGCCGGCGGCCGTGAGCAGGCCGATCAGCACCTCGCTCGGCGCGTCGCGCAGGTCGTCGGTACCCGGCTTGAAGGCCAGGCCCCACAACGCAATGCGCCGTCCGGCCAGCGTGCCGCCGAACAGTTCGATCACGCGCCGCGCCAGCAGCCCCTTTTGGCGCTGGTTGGTCTGCTCGACCGCGGCCAGCGTCGGCAGCCCGACGCCCTGCTCCTGCGCGGTGCGCTGCATCGCGCGAATGTCCTTCGGCAGGCACGAGCCGCCGAAGCCGCAACCCGGCGACAGGAACATCGAGCCGATGCGCGGGTCCCCTGCCATGCTTCTGCGCACGTCCTCGATGTCCACCTGCAGCGTTTCCGCGAGCAGTGCGAACTCGTTCATCACGCTGACGCGCACCGCCAGCATCGCGTTGCACGCATATTTGGCCATCTCGGCGCTGCGGATCGACATCGGCAGCCACTGTTCGGGCCGCTCGATCAACGGCGCGTACAACCGGCGCAGCGTATCGATCGAGCGCGCGTCGTCGGCGCCTGCCACCACGCGGTCGGGGTGCATGAAGTCGTCGACCGCGCTGCCTTCCTTCAGGAACTCGGGGTTCGATGCCACCGCGAAGCGCAGCTCTTTCACGCCGCGACGGGCGAGCTCGCTTTGCACCACCTGCCGCACCTGGCCGGTGGTCCCCACCGGCACCGTGCTCTTGCACACCACCAGCGCCTCGCGATGCAGCCCGGCGCCGATCTGCCGCGCCACGTCCATCACGTAACGCAGGTCGGCGTTGCCATCGCGCCCGCAGGGGGTTCCCACGCAGATGAACTGCACGTCGCCGTGCGCCACTGCCGCATCGGCATCGTTGGTGAAGCGCAGCCGGCCGCGACGGCCGTTGCGAACGATGAGGTCCTCGAGTCCAGGCTCGTGGAACGGCAGCTGTCCGCGCGCCAATTGCGCGACGCGCGCCACGTCGGTGTCCATGCACAGCACCACGTGGCCAAGCTCGGCGAAACACGCTGCCGTGACCAGGCCGACGTAGCCGGCGCCGTAGACCGACAGCGGAAGGAGCGGCTCGTTGGCCGCCGTGACGTGGGTATCAGGCCGATATAACTTCGAGGTCACGAGCCGAGCTCCAGGTAGCGAGACAACTTGACGTTGATGCGGTGCAACGGACCGCGCACGGGCACTTCATCTTGCGCAATGGCACGGCAGCGCGCGGCGTCATCGCGGAATGCGGTCTGCACCCGCGCGCCGAACTCGGCGTCGAGCACGATCATGTTCATGCCGGCGCCGCCGCGATCGACGTGCTCGCACCAGCTCGGCCCCACGCTGGACCAGACCCCGTCGATCACGCTGGAGCGCACGCGCAGCGCCCGCTGGGTCATCTCGTGCACGAGCACGCCGCCGCGCGCCAGCCGGCGTGTGTGCGCACGGGCACGGGCCCGCGTGACCCAATCCATACCGTGCGACGACCACAGTAGTTGCGCATCGATGCCGCGCGCCTGCGCCGACTGCAGTGCCCGCAGCAGGGCCGCCGGCGGCAACCCATGCGGGCTGCTCAACAACACCTGCGATTGCGCGGCCGCCACGGCAGCCACCGACGCGCGCAGGAACGGCGAACGACCGGTGTCAGACGCCGCCACCGCGATGCCGACGCGCTGCTCGCCGATCCACGCCAGTGCGGGAAAATAGCGCGCGGTCGACATCGGCCGGGTCGCCATGCGTTCCCAGTGGTCGATGAACAACCACTGCAGTTCGGCCACCACCGGGCCTTCGATGCGCGCCAGGCCCTCGGTGCCGCCACGCACCCGCTGCAGCCCGAGCCCGCCGACGAACGCCAGCTTGCCGTCGATGACGATCAGGCGCGGCGCGTCGTCCTCGTCGGACGAATGGCCCCACCACAAATGGCTGCGCGGCACCGGCTGGGTCGCGCACAGCTTGACGCCACCGCGGCGCAACTGATCGAGCCGCAGCAGCGATTTCGCGTCGCGCGACACCTGACCGTCGACCAGCAGGTTGACGCGTGCGCCCGCGTAGCAGCGTTCGAGCAGCCGCTGCACCAGTGCCTCGCCCTGCGTCTCGAGGTCGAACAATCGGCTATCAATATTGATGTGGTCGCGCGCCGTCTCCAGTGCATCGAACACCGCGCCAGCGGCCGGACGGCCATGCTCCAGGATTTCAACCCGGTTGCCACCGAGCACCGGCAGTTGCAGGCAACGCGACAGCGCGCGGGATTGGGCGGTCGGTGCGGCAGGCCTGGCGGCGAGCGTTGGGCCGGCGGGAACCGGCATCTGCATCGATCTAAGAGCCACCAGACACAACTCCAATCCCGGCCGAAGGGCCGTGCAATGTCCGCTTTCGGCATGCGGCGTGCCCGACCCGGATGCCGAAACGTGGGGGCAGCCTGGCGCGTCGCGAAGACCGATTCGGCATCCGACCCGTCAC
>DATKJN010000603.1:0-6375 GCA_035543655.1 Burkholderiaceae bacterium
GCCCGGACGTTCGGGAACTGGCTTGGCCGGCGTCAAGCGCCAAGATCGGCCAACAGCATCAGCACCAGAACAAGCAGCGCAGCGACCTCGACCACGAGCAGCGTGCTGACTTCGAAGCTGTCGTCTTGCATGGCCGCCGAGGTGGCAATCGACATGCCGGCCACGCTAGCGATCGATGGCAATGGCCACGCGATCGAGGGTCGCTCTGCCACATCCGAGCGGGCGGTGGGCGCGATCACGCTCGGGGGCAAACACGATGCCTGCGATGCGCGGCCATCTTGTTGGACCTTCGTCCAATACCGTGGGCCCGATGGGTCGCATAGCGTGATCGCATGCCGTTGTGCCGAGGCGCTCTGTTCGTGACGGCACCGATGCCGCCGGCCCCAGACCATTGCCCGACATGACCCCGCAGTTCGCCGAATACCTCGCTCACCTGTCGAATCTGATGCTGCTGGTGTCGTATTCGGTGCGTGACATCCTCTGGTTGCGCTGGTTCGCCGTGGCCGCCGCGTGCATCGTCATGCCCTACTACCTGGCGCAGCCGCAGGTGTTGTGGCCGCCCGTATTCTGGGGCTCCGTGTTCGCGGTGATCAATCTGCTGCAGATCGCGCGCATCTACGCCGAGCGCCGGCCAGTGGTGCTCGGCGCCGATGAACAGCGCCTGTACGACCTGACGTTTCGCACCCTGCGGCCGCGCGAGTTCGTGGCGCTGGCGCTGCTGGGCGAGTGGCGCGATGGCGCAGCCGGCGAGCCGATCGTGGAGCACGGCCGTCCGGTCGACGCGCTGGCCATCGCCATCTTCGGTTCAGTGCAGGTGCGCCGCGGCGAGCATGTGCTGGGCACCCTCGCGCCGGGCGAGGTCATCGGCACCGCACTGGTCCTGCTCGGCGAGCCCGCGCAGATCGAGGCGCGGTTCGTTGAACCGTCGCGTTACATGCGCTGGCCGTTGGCCACGCTCCGCGCCTTCATCGACAAGCGGCCCGATCTGCGCGACGCACTGCTGCGAGGCGTCAATCGAGACCTGGCGCGCAAGCTCAACGCGCTGGCCGTTCGCGACGCCCCGGAACTCAACCGCGGCTGACGCTGGGCGCTGGCGCGTCGGCGTGCTGCTGCGTCACCTCGGCGAGGCGGTCACCGCGTCGCGCTGAGCTGCCGTCGGGCGCCACGGTGGTTGCTATGGCGCGGCAGGCGCAGCCGAATCGGCAGCCAGCACCTCCAACAGTTGCGCTGCGCCTGTTGCGGCAACGCGCGGTCGTAGCCTGCAGCCTGCGCGTCGGCGCTCAGTGCAGCATGCGCGACAGCCGCGAGCGCAGGCCCGACAGGCTCTTCAGCACGCTGGCCGCCAGCGTGGCGTCCTCGAGCTCGCGCGACGGTGCGACGCCATAGCGCTTGAGCAGCGACGGTGACGTACGAAAGCGCTTGTGCTCCTTCATCGCCGCGCTGACCGCGAGCTGCAGCGCGCCGGTGCGGATCGGCTTGGTCGCGAAGCGGAAGATCTGCACCTGGTTGATCAGCTTGACCACCAGGTCGGAGTCGGCGGCTTTCGTCAGCATCACCGTGGTGATCGACGGGTACTGCTGCTTCAGCGCGCGCAGCAGCGGGCCGGTGTCCTGGCTGCCGACGCGTGCCTCGGCGACGATGACACCGATGTTGCGCGTCTCCAGCAGCGCAAGCGCCTCGCTGACGCTCGACGCGCAGTGTGTCGCCAGATCCTTGTTGAACAGGGCGCGTATTGCCTCGCGGTCGGCCGGGTTGTCGTCGACGATCAGCAGCTCGGGGCCGTCGGCGGCGTCGCTGCCCTGCGCGGTGGCCGTCGTGTCGGCCTGCATCGCGCTGGCATCGGTGGCCAGCGCGGCATCGGCCGCCGCACGGATGATGGTCTTGATCTCGTCGTGGTTCCACGGCTTGTTGATAAAGCGGAACACCTCGCCGTCGTTGACCGAGCCGACGATCGCGGCCAGATCCGAGTAGCCGGTCAGCAGGATGCGCATCGTCGCCGGCGAGCGCTTGCGCGCCTCGGTCAGAAGCTCGACGCCGAGCATGCCGGGCATGCGCTGATCGCTGACCAGCACCTCGACCCGGTGCTTGGCGAGAATCTCGAGCGCCTCCTTGCCAGAGGTGGCGGTCAACACCTGGTATTCGCCGCGAAACATCATGCGCAGCAGATTGACGATGCGTTCCTCGTCGTCGACGAAGAGAAGGGTGGGTTTCTGGTTGGTCGTGGTCATGGTGCTTTGCGTCGTTCTGCCGGCCTGCGGGTGCTCAGGCGGCGACGAGGTCCTCCTCTTCCTGCAGTCGTTGCACAGCCGGACTTTCGACTGCCGAAGTCGGCAGCACGATCGCGAACACCGTGCCGATGCCGAGCTCGGTCTCGACGTCGATGCGGCCGCCGTGCTCCTGGATGATCTTGTACGAGATCGACAGGCCCAAGCCGGTGCCCTTGCCGACCGCCTTGGTGGTGAAGAACGGGTCAAAGATCTTCGCCAGCACGTCCTTCGGAATGCCGCTGCCGTTGTCCTGGATCTCCACACGCACCATGTCCTTGCCTTGGCGTGCGGTACGCAGGGTGATCACACCAGGCTTGCCCTGCGGCAACGCATCCACGGCGTTGGTGATGATGTTGAGAAACACCTGGTTGATCTGCGACGGCGAGCAGGTGATCTGCGGCACGTTGGCGCCGTACTCCTTGCGGATCTCGACGCGGTTCTTCAGCACGTTCTTGGCCAGCAGCAGCGTGCTCTCCAGGCCGGCCTGCACCGAGAACTCGGAGACGCGTGCCCGGTCCAGTCGGCTGAAGTTCTTCAGGTTGATGACGATTTCCGAGATCTGGTCGATGCCGTGCAAGCCGTCGTGTAGCAGCTGGTGCATTTCGTCCAGCATGCCGTCCTCGACAACGTCCTTGACGGCGGCCTCGACACTGTGGAATTTCTGCGTCACCGCCGGCGTGTCGTGCTGATTGCGGCGCAGTTGCTGCGTGAAGTCGTGGCTGCGCTGCGCCAGGTCACGCACGGGGACGAGCTGTTCCTTCAGCACGTCGAAGGTGCCCTTCACGTAGGCCAGCGGCGTGTTGATCTCGTGCGCGATGCCGGCCACCATCTGTCCGAGCGCCGACATCTTCTCCGACTGCACCAGGTGGGCCATCGAGGCCTTCAGCTCCTGGCTCACCTGCCGGTAGCTGCGGAACAGGCGCCAGCCCAGGTAGGACACCAGCGCGAGCAGGAAAGCCGAGTAGGCGATCAGTGCATGGCGGTAGATCTGCTGGTCGGCCAGCCGCGCTTCGTGCTCCTGCGCATGCGCATCGGAGATCGCGTCGATCGTCTTCGCGGTGGGCATTGCCGCCAACTCGGCCAGCACCTTGTTGCTCGCCTCCTGCTGTTTGAGCACCGTCGCGATGTGGTCGACCAGCGTCTGCGTGCGCTCGCGCACGGCGGCGGGTGCCGCAGCGGAATGTTGCTGCAGCGTGCGCGACTCGCTGGCGATCGCCTCGCGCAGCGCCGTGTCGGGCGCCTGCGTGTAAGTCATCGTGCTGGTCAGCAGGGCATTGAGCGATCGCTCGATCGCGTCGCGCTGCGCGTCGGACACGTCGGCACCGCGCGAGACCTCGGTCAGGTCGTTGGCCGCTACCGGCAGGAAGCGCGACGAGTTGCGCAGGATCGCGTTCTGCGACTTGAAGCGCTCGATCATCGCGGTCTTGCGCTCCATCGTCTGCTTGTAGCCGTCGAGCAGGCCCTTCATGCGCGACTCGCCCTCGGCGCGCTCGTGCCACAGGGGATTGCCCTTGACCTGCAGCGTCTCCTCCAGCGAGGCGATCAGCGGTAGCGCGCTGGCCACCGGGTCGTAATTGGTGTTCAGGCCGGTGCGCGAGCGCAGCACGTCGACGTTCCACTCGGCGTCGACCTGCTTCAGCTGCCGCAACAGGCCGACGACCTCGTTGTGGGCGTCGAAGTCGACGGCGCGTGTCTTGTAGATCAGTCCAGCCAGGACGGCGACCAGCGCCAGCAAGGCCAGCGCCACGGGAAAACGTCGGCCGGGTGCCGCCGCCACTGCCGATACGGCATCGGGCTTGGCCTTGTTTCTCATGAGCTTCATGGCTTACCTCGACGCGGAAACGGTGCCCGACTCGAGCGAGCGGCCCTTGTACTCGCCGGTCAGCGTGTGCAGGAACTTGACGATCAGTTCCTTGTCCTGCACCGAGGCCGGGCGCCCGAGCTGAAAGCGGAACATCACGTCGACCGCATCGGGCAGCGAGGCCGCCGAGCCGTCGTGGAAGTACGGCGCCGTCAGCGCGATGTTGCGCAGGCTAGGCACTTTGAACACGTGCTTGTCGGCCTCGTTCTTCGTCACGTTGTAGCGGCCTAGGTCGGCCTGGCCGACATTGCCGCGCTTGGCGAAGTAATCGCCCATCACGCCGAACGACTGGAACATGTTGCCGCCGACGTTGACGCCCTGGTGGCAGGCGATGCAGCCGTACGACTTGAAGAGCTGGTAGCCGCGTTGCTCGTCGGCGCTAAGCGCTGCCTTGTCGCCACGCAGGTACTTGTCGAAGCGCGCGTTCGGCGTGTTGAGCGCGCGCTCGAAGGTGGCGATCGCGTCCTGGATGTTCTTCGGCTGCAGCCCATCGGGATAGGCCGCCTTCAACTGTGCCATCAGTTCCGTGTCCTGCGACAACTTGCCGAGCACCTCGGGCCAGTTGCTGCCCATCTCCTTCGGGTTGTGCACCGGGCCGGCGGCCTGCTCCTCGAGCGAGGCGGCGCGCCCGTCCCAGAACTGTCGGAAGTTGAGCGCGCTGTTGAACACTGTCGGCGCGTTGATTGGGCCCTTGGCGCCATTGATGCCGGTTGACGACACCTGGCCGTCGACGCCACCCTTGGCAAGGTCGTGGCAGCTCGCGCACGACAGCGTGTTGTCCTTCGACAGCCGTTTGTCGTGGAACAGCCGGTCGCCGAGCGCCACTTTGCGCGCGTCGACGTTGGCGCTCAGCGGAATGGGTTTGATCGGTTCGTCGGCCTGCGCGAACGCGCCGGTCACGCAAACCATCATGGCAGCGCACGTTGCGAGCGCGCGTGTCGTCGTGTGGCGCGCGCCGAGGCGCTTCGCATCATTTGGCATTGGGACTCCCTCCTCGCGTGCACGATCGTGGCGAGATCAGCGCTCGACACGGCATGCGTGAGTATTCGCGACCGGCGGTGCAATCAGCAAGGCAGCGCGGCGTACAAGCGCCGGCCGTCGTGGTGCTGTTCCGGCACAAGAGCACGCCGATGTGCGCACCCCACCCGCGCGATGCCGCTGCCGCGGTTGCCGTAGCGCACGTGCCGCGTTCTGCCGCTCTTCAGGTTGGTGTACTGGAACAGCATGTCGTGCTGTCTCGCGTTATCGATGTGGATGGTTTCGCGAACCGTGCCGTTGATGGGCAGCCACTGGGCCGACTTGCCGTTGTTGGTGACGGCACGCGGATCGGGTTTGATCAGCTTCGCACCCGATGCGGGCTTGATCAGATTCGCGCCCGCTGTCGCTGCAGCGGCAGCCAGCGCAATGGCGACGACGATGTTCTTCATGGCGAGACTCGCGTGGACGGGGAAGGGTTCGCAAGAAAAAAGGAAGGGGGACGTAGAGGTCCAGACGATCAGTGTCGGTTCCTGCTGGTTGTCGGAACGCCGCCGTTACCGCGAACTGGGTCACCCGTCGGCCCAGTGGTTGATCCGGTCCGTGCAGCGCCAGCCAAAACAGCCGCTGACATGGCCGAAACGGAATGGCCGAGCGAATCGGCGGAGACGCCGAACCGGATCGTGGCGCCGGACAGTGGTGTTCTGAGACCGACGGCGAATTCGTTCCTCGGGCGCGCTAGCGTGCGACTTCACCGACGCGAGCAAGGATGCCCGGAGGCGGCTCGATACTAGATCAGGCCTCCGGCGATCGACGGCGGCGGAGCGGCGGACAGCTGGCCAACGGACCAAGGCGACTCGCAAGCCAATCGGGAAACTACGGTGGTCCCGGCCGGGCCCGGGTTCTAACGTGCCCGCGTGAACCTCGTCTTCACGACCCAAGACGTGCCGTCCGCGCAGCGCCACCGGGCCTGGCAGGAGGCGTTGTGCGCACTCTACGTTCGCGTCGACAGCCATTGCGACGCAGTGGATGACTATCAGGGGTTCGTCAAGGAAGCGAGTTTCGGCACGGTCACGATATCGGATTGCCTGATTGCACCGCAGCGCATCGAGCGGCGGCAATCGCATCTCTCACGCGTCGACAAGGACTGCGTCTACGTCGCACTGACCCAGAAGGGCCATCAAGTCGTCGAGCAGCGCGGGCAGCGGCTCGCCTACGGACCCGGCAGTGCCACGATCTTTTCGGCGTCGGACCCCTACACGCTGCGCAACG
>DATKJN010000604.1:0-2999 GCA_035543655.1 Burkholderiaceae bacterium
CTGATATGAAATGGGGTCTGCGCGATCCGGACACCGCGCGATCCGAGGCTGCCGCTTTGCAGGCGCGGCAGCTTTCAATGAGCGATTGGACCTTGACCAATCGTATGCGGTCAATGAACCACACCCTTGCCGCCGCAGCGGTGTCTGGGTAGGAGCCCGCTCAGGCCGCAGTCAGGTGGATGCGCCAGGGCAGCAGCCCGGCGTAGTCGTCGGCCGTCTGGGCCTTGGGCAGCGCGATGAACAGCGCGCACAGGTAACGGTAGCCGTCGATGCCGTTGACCTGGCAGGTCTGCAGCAGCGAGTACAGGTTCGCGCTGGCGTTGGCACCGGCCACCGTGTCGGCGAACAGCCAGTTGCGCCGCCCTACGCAGAAGGGGCGGATCGCGTTTTCCTGCGCGTTGTTGTCGATGCTGTAGCGACCGTCCTCGACGTAGCGCTTGAGCTTGGGCCACTGCGACGCGAGGTAGTGCAGCGCTTGCCCCAGCAGGCTCTTCGGCAGCACGCCATGCACGTTGGCCAGCAACAGCGCCTCGATGCCGGCCAACACAGGTACGCTGTGCCGCTGACGCCGCCGACCGAGTTCGGTCGCGTCGACGCCTTCCCGCCTGGCCTGCGCCTCCACTTCGTACAGCTTGCCGATCTGCGCGATGAACCGCGCGGCCAATTGATGCGGCCCCCGCTGGTCCTTGGGCAACGCCTGCAGCGCTTCATGGAAGTACCGTCGGCAATGCGTCCAGCATCCCAGGTGCACGAGCTTATGCGTCTCAGCCACGGTGTCGTAGATCTCGTAGCCGTCGGTCATCAGCACCGCTCCCTGGCCGATGCCGGCGTACAGCGCCATCGCCGTCTTCGTCGAGCGGCTGGGCGAGTAGGTGAACAGCCGGATCGGTGGCCCCGTGCCGTCCTTGCCGGAACCATCCGTCATCTGCGCCCAGATGTAGCTCTTGGCTTGGGCGCTGCGCCCGGGTTCCTTGAGCACCTGCAGCTCGGTCTCGTCGCCGAACAGCAGGGGCGCGTCCAGCAGTTCGTCGCGCAGCATGTTGACCACCGGCTGAACCGCCTGCCCCAGGCGCACGATGCTGCCGGCCACCGTGTTGCGCGAGAGGTCGGTGCCGCCGAAGCGCCCCAGCAACGCCGCCTGTCGGTACAACGGCAGCCCGTCGAGGTACTTCGACGTGGCGATCCAGGCCAGCGCGCTCTCGGTGAACAGCCCCTTGGGGATCACCTGCGCGGGGCGCGCGGCCAGGCGCATCCCACCGTCGCAGCAAGGGCACGCGTACTTCACGCGCTCGTGCCGGATCACGCGCACCTGCTGCGGGATGATGTCCAGTTGCTCGCTGACCTCCACGCCAATCTCGCGCAGGGCCGCGCCGTCTTGGGGGCACACGCGCGCGCCCTCGGGCAGTTCGTGCCGCACCACCTCGCGCGGCAGCGCCGGATCCAGCGGCTTGCGGCCGCGCTTGGCGCGCTTGTGGCCCGGCACGTCGATCTTGTCGTCGCCCGCTTCTTCGGTCGCCGGTTCGGCCTGTGTCCCGAGGCTCTCGGCCTCGTTGAAGAACATGTCCTTCTGGTGCTGGCCCGTTGCCTCGCTGCTGGCGGCGAACAGCTGCCGCTTGAACTTGTTCAGCTGTTCCTTCAGCAGGTCGCGCTCGGTGCGCGTCACACGCAGCTCGCCCGTCAACGACTCGTTGTGCTTCAGCGCATCGGCCAGCGCTTGCTGCAGGGCGGTGAACTCTTCGAGCGTGGGCATGTTGACCATCTGCCGGGCATTGTCCCGGGCGTCGGCCCGCAGCACCATGCGGATCTGCAGCAATGGCGCATCGCCATCGCTTCCGATCTCAGCCTGCTCGTTCGTACGCGCGCAACGGATGCCGTTGCACAACGCCGATGTCGATGCCCTCGAGCAACCAGTGCAGTTGTTCCACCGTCAGCGTCGGCACCGCTGCCTCGCTCGGCCAGATGAATCGGTCTTCTTCCAGGCGCTTGAGCAGCAGCCAGAATCCGTTGCGGTCCCAGCCCAACACCTTCACCCGGTTGCGCCGGCGGTTGCTGAACACGTACACGCACGCGGCGAACGGATCGAGCCCCAGCGCCTGCTGCACCAGTGCGGCCAGGCCGTTGATGTTCAGTCGGAAGTCGATCGGCTCACGATGCAGGTAGACCTTCAGCCCTTCGTCGAGGCGGAACACCGCAGTCTCCCGAGCGCCTCGATCAGTTGGCCGGCTTGCGCGAGGTCGCAACCGCGCAGGTCGATGACGACGCCGTTGGGCATGCGCGCATGCACCGACATCGTCGGCGCCGGCGCCACCGCGCACGAGGTCGCTTCGATCGGCACCGCAACGAACGCCGTCTGCGTTGCCTCATGCGGCGCGGCCAGCGCGCGCCGCTTCTCACCGTGCTCACGCACCCAGCGGCTGAGCTGGTTGGCGTTGACCCCGGCCTCGCGTGCCAAGCGCGACACCGACGCTCCCGGCTTCGCGCACTCCGCGACCAACTCAGCCTTGGCCTGCTCGTCGTACACGCTTCGGCCGTCGCTCTTGTGGCCTATGACCAGGCGGCGCGCCAGTTCTTCCATGCAATCTGACATTACGTTCCCACGTTGACCTACGTGGGAACGTAGGCTGTCAGTTCAGGCCACGACGCTCAAGGATGCAGTTCATTGACCGCTTACATTTCAGCCGCTTCGCCGGGCGCTCGATTGTGCTGAAGAACCACCGGCCGCCGCGGCCGGTCGCGAACCCCGCGCCGTCGCTCGAACCGGTGATGCAGATCCGCGTCGGCACGACGGTCAACCATCCAGGCCCGGCATCGGTCCCGGCGACGCTGCCGGGTCGCAGGGCCGATCTGCACGGCTCGGTCACGACGCGCTACATCACGCTGAACGAGGTCGACGCCGAAGAGCCCGACTGGTTCCTCGACCTGAGCGCGGCGCACTTCGCCGAATCGGTCACCGAGACGCCGAAGGTCGGCACAGTCGAGGACTGGGTCTACATCAATAT
>DATKJN010000605.1:0-2731 GCA_035543655.1 Burkholderiaceae bacterium
GAACTCGAGGTAGTAGGTGGTCGCGCCGGTGCGCTGCGCCACGCCGGGGATCGACGTGCTCTGCGCCGCATGGCCGGCACGGATGGCCACGTCGACCAGCCATTGCGCCAGCACGCCGCCGCCCTCGCCGCCGAGTGCGCAAACCAGCAAGGTGATCGGGCGGCTCGCGTTCATCGTCATGCCGGCACCAACATCCGCCGCGCCGCGCCGCGCACGCCCGCCAACAAGCGCTCGTGCCAGCTTGGGTTGCTGACCACCTCGGCGCGGTAGAAGCTCGGGCACAAGGTGGCGGCGTGGGCGTTGGAGCCGCACAGGCCGCAGCCGACGCAGCCGTCGATCACCGTGGCCACCGGGTCGACCTTCAGCGGATCGGGGTTGTCCTTCAAGGTCAAGGTCGGGCAGCCCGACAGGCGGATGCAGGCGTGGTCGCCGTTGCACACCTCGTCGTCGACGCCGTACTTGGTGCGCACCACACGTTCGCCGCGCTGCAGCAGCGACGCGATCCAGGGGCGCAGCCGCCGCTGCCGCTCGAGCTGGCACTCGCCTTCGGCGACGATCACCTTGAGCCCGTTGAAGTCGCTGGTCAGCGCCTCGATCAGCGCGCGCCGCATGGTCTCGACCTCGTAGGTGTGCACCGTGCGCAGCCAGCGCACGCCGAGCCCGCCCAGTGTCCGCTCGATCGTCGTGTTCTGGTCGACCAGGCTCACGCGTGGGTCGGGCGCGGCGTCGCGGGCTTCCTCGTCCGGCGTGGAGATGATCTCCTGCGTGCCGGTGGCCGAGGTGTAGCCGTTCTTGAAGATCAGCAGCACCGCGTCGTCGCCGTTGAACAGCGCGCTCTGCACGCCGGTGATCAGCCCGTTGTGCCAGAAGCCGCCGTCGCCGACGATCGCCAGCGTGCGCCGCGCCATCATCGGCGACACGCCGGCACGGCTGGCCAAACTCATGCCGTAGCCGAGGATCGAGTGACCGAAGCCGAACGGCTCGAAGGTGCCGAAGGCGTGGCAACCGATGTCGGCTGCGATGTGCACGCGCCCCACCTCCTGTTGCGCAAGCTTCAACGCCGAGAACACCGGCCGTTCGGGGCAGCCGATGCAGAAGCCGGGCGGCCGCGGCGGCAACGGCGCACTCAGCGCCTTGGTCGCCACCTCGCGGCGCGCCCGGTTGCCATCGAGCCACGCGATCGCAGTGTCGACGGGATGCCGCGGCAGGTGGCGCTGCACGAACTTCAACAGCGCCTGCGCCATCACCTCGACCGTGTACTCGCCGGCGGAGGGCAACAGGTCCTTGCCGTGCAGCGGCGTCTGCACGTCGCGCCGGCGCAGCAAGGTGGCCAGTTCCTGTTCGATGAACTCGGGTTGCCCTTCTTCGAACAGCATCACCGCACGTTTGCCCGCGCAGAAGGGCACCAGCTCGTCGGGCACCAGCGGATACGTCACGTTGAGCACCAGCACCGGAATCTCGCAGGTGCCGAACGCGTCGGCCAGGCCGAGCTGCTGCAGCGCGCCGACCAGCGCGTGGCTCAAGCCACCCTGCACGATCAGCCCGAGGTCACCATGCGTGCCGGGCCAATGTTCGTTGAGTTGGTGCTCCACGATGTAGCGCCGAGCCGCCGGGATGCGCTCATCGCCCTTGAGCTTCTCCTGCTTGAACGTGACCGGCGGGTGCGCCAGGCGCATGTAGTCGAACGGCGCCGGTTCTTCCTGCAGCGCCCGCGTCGACAACTTGGGGGAGATGTTGTCCTTGCACTCGAAGTGGCCGCGCACGTGGCAGGCACGGATGCGCAGCTCGAGAATGGCCGGCATGTTCGACGCTTCGGACATCGCGAATGCGTGTTCGACCATGTCGACCATGCAGGACAGGTCGGGGCGCGGGTCGAGCAGCAGCATGGTGCTCTTCAGCGCGAACGCGTGCGTGCGCTCCTGGATCACCGACGCGCCCTCGCCATAGTCCTCGCCGACGACGATCAGCGCACCGCCGGTGACACCAGGCGAGCTCAGGTTCGACAACGCGTCGCTGGCGACATTGGTGCCGACGATCGATTTCCAGGTCACCGCGCCGCGCAGCGGGTAGTGGATCGACGCACCCAGCATCGCGGCGGCCGACGCTTCGTTGGAGCAGGCTTCGACGTGCACGCCGAGTTCGTCGAGGTAGGGCCGCGCCTGCACCATCACGTCGAGCAGGTGCGACACCGGCGCACCCTGGTAGCCGCCGACGTAGGCCACGCCCGATTGCAGCAGTGCCTTGGTGACGGCCAGGATGCCTTCGCCATGGAACGTCGAGCCCGCGCCCTGGCGCAGGCGCTCGACCTCTTGCGTGAACTGCACTTCCATCGTGGTGGCGAGTCGGGGTGGCGGCCTTCAGGCCAATGTCGCCATTGTGTCCTCATGCCCCGAGCAACGCGCCGCAGGTGCTGGCGGCCATCCAGCAGACACCGATCCGGCTTCTGCCGGTCCGCGGCTGTTGCCCCTTGAGGCGCGGTCAGGCCGCTTCGGGTGTGGCCTAGACCGGCGGCGGCTGGGTCGCCAGCATGCGCACCGCTTCGATCGCGCGTTGGCGCAGCGCGTCGTCGATCATGCGGGCCGGCTTCTCTCGCGCGACCACCCGCTTGCGCACCGGTGCTTCGCCGATCAGCGGCAGCATCGGCTCGGTCCAGTAGGCCACCATCTCCTGCTCGGCGCGCCACGCCAGCGCCATGTCGGACTCGGCGCGCAGCGAAGGCGACAGCTCCGGC
>DATKJN010000606.1:0-4668 GCA_035543655.1 Burkholderiaceae bacterium
CGGTCGCAAAGCGGTCGCGGCGCCGGGGTGCGCTGCCTACAGTTCACTCCATCGATGACGCAGACCGCGACACCGGACACAAGGAGAGCACCATGACCCGCAACATCACAGCCCAAGCCGTTTCGTTCAGCCTGGCCCTGCTGGTCACGGTCAGCACCCTGGTCGGCCTGAACAGCCTGGCCGCCACGGACCACAGCGCCCAGCAGCAGGTTGCCGCCGCCAAGGCCGCCCAGGCCTGAAGCGCTGGCTGATCGCGCCACCGGGTGCGACCCGGCCGCCACACGAGGGGCATGCGCCAGCCGGTGCATGCCCCTTGCTCATTGACGCCGCGTCCCGCGCGCCTACGATGCACCGGCACAGTCACAACGCGGAGACAAGTTCGATGAAGGCCATCTGGCAGGGCGTTGTCGTCGCCGAGAGCGATGACACCGTGGTGGTCGAAGGCAACCACTACTTTCCCGAGAGCGCGCTGAAGGCCGAGTACACGGCCTTCAGCAACCACCGCACCAGCTGCCCGTGGAAGGGCCAGGCGCATTACAAGAGCCTGCTGGTCAACGGCGAGATGAATCCCGACGCCGTCTGGTACTACCCCGAACCCAGCGAAGCGGCACAAGAGATCAAGGGCCGCGTCGCCTTCTGGAAAGGCGTCAAGGTCGAGTGACGCACGCCGCCTGCGGCCGAACCGGCGGCACCGGGAGGCGGACGGTGGGTGGCGGGCCATGGACCAACTGACCGCGCGCGACCTCATCTTCGTCGGTCTGGTGACCCAGGCCGTGCTTGCGCTGTTGTTCGCGCTGGTCTGGCGCGCGCTGCGCCTGGCCTGGCCGGGTTGGCTGGCGCTCGGATTCTTGTCCAATGCCGGCACTTACTTTGCAATGGTGGGCGCGGGCATGTTCCGCGACGCGCTGCACGTGCAGCCGGCCGTCCCGGTGGCCTTGCTCGCGGTGGCGGCCATCGTGCTGATCACGGCCGGCGTGATCGCCTACGTGGGCCTCGAGCCGCGGCATGCGCGCCGATTCAACGCCGTGTCGATCGGCGTGGCGCTGGTGTCCATCGCGCTCGGCTTGGCGGGCGTGATCAACCGTGCCTCGGGTTATCTCGTGATGGCGGTGTACGTGGTTGGCTGGGCGTGGCTGTTCGTGCGGGCGATGTTTGCCGAGCCGCACGGCGGTCACGGCTTCGTTGTGCTCGCGCTGCTGGCGTACCCGCTGTCGGTCGGCACCGTGCTCGCCGGCTGGGTGCCTCCGAGTCTGCTCGCAACGGCGGCCGTCTTGCCGTTCTCGGTGCTGGGCGCCACGCTGCTCACCACCGGTCTGCTGCGAGCGCAGCGGCAGGCGGCGCGGGCGCTGGCCGAGCGCGAGCAGGCCCAGGAGCAACTGCGTGCGGCGCACGATTTCCTGGAGAACGAAGTGACGCAGCGCACCGCCGAGCTGCGCGAGAACATCGACGGCCTGGAGAGCTTCAACCGCAGCGTGTCGCACGACCTGCGCACCCCGCTCGGCGGCATCGTCGGGGTGGCCCGCCTCGGGCGCGAGGCGCTGGCCGCGGGCGATCCGGAGCAGGCGCGCCGCATGCTCGACTTGATCGAAAGCCAGGCGGTCAATTCGGTCAAATTGGTCGAGGCGCTGCTCGCGCTCGCGCGCGCCAGCGACGCCAGGCTGCAGCTGCGGCCGGTCGACAGTGGCCAGTTGGTGGCCGACGTGGTGGCGGCGCTGCCCGCCACGGGCCCGCGCCAGATCCGCGTGGCCGCGTTGATGCCGACCGTGCACGCCGACCCCGAGCTGCTGCGCCAGGTGTTCGCCAACCTGATCGGCAATGCGCTCAAGTTCGCGGCTCCGCTGCGTGCGCCGCAGATCGAGGTGGGGGCGACGGAATCGGGCGGCGAAGCGGTGTTTCTCGTCCGCGACAACGGTGTCGGCTTTGCGCCCGACGCGGCCCATCGGCTGTTCAAGCCGTTTCAGCGCTTGCACGATCGGCGCTACGAGGGCTTTGGTGTGGGCTTGTCGATCGTCAAGCGCATCGTCGACCGTCACGGCGGCCGCGTGTGGGCCGAAGGCCATCCCGGCGAGGGTGCGAACTTTTACTTCACGCTGGGAGTCAGCGTGCCGGGCGCGGCTGGATGACCAGCCGGCAACCCATCAGGCAGCGAGCTTGCCGCTCTGGAAGTCTTGCACCGCCTCCATCAGCTGGTCACGCGTGTTCATCACGAACGGCCCGTATTGCGCGATCGGCTCGCGCAGCGGGCGGCCAGCCACCAACAGCGCGCGCGCCGGCTGATCGTCCGCGTGCAGCACCACGCCGTCGCTGCCCGGCGTGTTGGCCAGGATCGCCATGCGCTGCGTGTCGATTGGGCGCCCGGCGATCGTGACCGCGCCTCGGTAGACGTAGACGAAGGCGTTGTGCTCGACCGGCAGCGGCTGGTGAAAGTGCGTGCCCGCATCGAGGTGGATGTCGAGCAGCAGCGGCTCGGTGCGTTCGCGGTGCATGGCCCCCGACATGCCGTGGCTGACGCCGGCGATCACGCGCACCGTCACGCCCTGGAGCCGCAGTTCGGGGATTTCGGTGCTCGGGATGTCGCGGTAGCCGGCGGGCTGCATCTTGTCCTTGGCGGCCAGGTTGAGCCACAGCTGGAAGCCCTCCATGCGACCGTCTTCCTGCTCGGGCATCTCGCTGTGGATCACGCCGCGGCCGGCCGTCATCCATTGCACGCCGCCGTTGCTCAGCAAGCCTTCGTTGCCGCCCGAGTCGCGGTGCCGCATGCGCCCGGCAAGCATGTACGTCACCGTCTCGAAGCCGCGGTGCGGATGGTCGGGGAAGCCGCCGATGTAGTCGCCCGGGTTGTCGGTGCCGAACGCATCGAGCATCAAGAACGGGTCGAGCCGGTGCTGCAGGTCGCTGGTCAGCACACGCGTGAGCTTCACGCCGGCGCCGTCCTGTGTGGCCTGGCCGGCCACCACACGCTCGACGCCGCGTTCATTGGTGAGGATGGTGTTCATGGCAGGCATCGTGTCATGAACCTGGCATCCCGTGGGCCCAAAGGACTTGAATGCGGCGTTGCATGCGTTTGCAGTGGCCCGGCGCTTGCGGATTCCTTGCGCGGGCGCGCCGGTGCCGCCACGCGTTCAGCAGCGAACTGCGGTTCGTTCAATAGTGAACGACACACCTCTGGCCGCGTCGGCGACCCGGTGCTTCAATGCCTTCAAGTCGGAGGGAACCCATGACCCGCAGGGCGTGGCTGTTCAGGTGCGTGACGCCGGTGGCCGCATGCCATGCGCCCTGGGACCGGCTGCGTCCTGGCTGGACCGCCGTGCTCGGCAACTCGCTGGTGACTTCAGCGCCGCAGCGTCGTCACGACCTGCTCGTGCCGCCGGACGGGGTGATCCAGTGACGCAGATCGCCCTGTCGCGGCGCGCTGCCGTGGTCACGGTGTTCACCGGGTTCGCTTCAAGGCTGGGCGCGCAGCCACGCGCGCAGGGGAGCAAGGCACGGGTGGCCTTCCTCGCAGGCGGCAACATGGAACCGATCAGCGTCCGGACCACCATCGAGCCGTTTCGCCAGGGATTGCGCGAACTCGGCCACATCGAGGGGCGGAACCTGACCATCGACTTCCGGTTTGCCGAGGGCCGGTACGAGCGGCTGCCGGGCATGCTCGACGAACTGCTGCGGCTCGACCCCGACGTGCTGCTGACCTCGGGGCCGCGCCCGACGTTGGTCGCCAGGGATGCGGTGAAGACTGTGCCCATCGTCGCGGTGGCCATCGACGACCCGGTGCAGATGGGCATCGCGGCGGACCACGCGCGGCCGGGCGGCAACGTCACCGGGATCTCGGCCGCGTTCGATGGCATTCTGCAAAAGCGGTTGCAACTGCTCAAGGACGTCCTGCCGGGGGCGCGTCGCTTTGCCGTGCTGTTCAACCCGGACACCGCCGCGCGCGCGGGCATCGCGGAGGCTGTTCCGCGCTGGGAGCAGGGGCTCGGCGTCAAGGTGCTGCTGGAAGCGATCCGTGGGCCGGGCGACTTCGAGCCCGCGTTCGCGGCCATCACACGCGAGCGCCTCGATGCCGTCGCCGTGCTGGCCGACTCGATGATTTGGACGCATCGCGCCAAGCTCGGGGCCTTGTGCCTGCAGTACCGCCTGCCGTCGATCTGGGGCGGCGGGGGCTACCTGGACGCCGGTGGTCTGCTGTCCTACCAGGGTGACTGGCCGGCGCTTTACCGCCGCGGCGCGGCGCTGGTCGACAAGATCCTCAAGGGTGCGCGGCCCGGCGACATTCCCTTTGAGCAGGGCACCAAGCTGGAACTGGTGGTCAACCTGAAGGGGGCTCGCGCGCTCGGCATCACGCTTCCGCGCAGCTTGATCGTGGCGGCCGACGAGGTGATCGAGTGAAGTGGCGCGGCTTGCGCACGGCAGTGGCGCCCGCCGCGACGGTGCTGTACCGCTGGCATGTGCGCGCCGATGAGGTGATTCGTGATGGTGTATGAAAGAGCTCGGGCGCATCATCGACAAACCGTCGTTGGCTCGGGGGAAATGACGATGCACCGACTGGCACGCCGCCACTTCATCGCCTCGTGCGCGTGGGCGCTCGGGTCGCGCACATGGGCTGAGGAGCGGATCTACCGCGTGGGCTACCTGAGCTGGCAGGACGAGGGCAGCTACTACGACGTGACC
>DATKJN010000607.1:0-2856 GCA_035543655.1 Burkholderiaceae bacterium
GTCGGTGCACGTGCAGGAGATCGAGCCCGGGTCTCCGGCCGAAGCAGGCGGCCTGAAAGTGGACGACGAGATCGTGCAGGTCCAGGGCCAGCGGCTCGCTGGCGCCAACGCGCGCGACGTGGCCGCGATCGTGCAGGTGCCGCCGGGCGAGCAGCTGCGCCTCGTGGTGCGCGGCAGCGACGGCGCCGAGCGCCAGGTCACGATCGTGGCCGGTCCGCCGGTGAAGAAGCGTTGAACACCGCTGATTCACTTTCGGCACGGCCGTGACATCAGCCCACAACGCCATCGCGCCATCGATTGCAGGCACGGCCGAGGTTCTGCGCGGCAACCGGTCCCACGCCGAGCCGATGCCGATCACGCGTCGCCGCGCGCTCGCTGGCGTCGGCGCGCTGTTGGCGAGCGCGTCGCATGCGCAAGCCAGCGTCGATGTGTTCGACGGCTTCGCCGGCACTCGCGTGCACTTCGCCGATGTCGATGCCGGCCGTGCGTTGTTGATGGCGGACGACGAATGGATGCGCGCCACCAGCGAATTCCAGCGCCGCGCGGTGATGGGCAGTGCCACGCCGGTCACGCTGGATGCGTTCCGTCGTTGGAACGGCGATTCGGTGCACCCATGGACCGACGAGCTGCGCGCTCGCTGGCGCCGCGCCCTCGAACGATTGGCACCATCGTTCGGCAGCTTGCGCATTCCGCTGCCCGCCGAGGTCCTGTTGATCGCCAGCAACGGGCAGGAATCGGCGCGCGCGCCCTACACGCGCGCGCACGGCGTGGTGCTGCCCGGGCCGGCGGTGAGCCCGGGGTACAGCGATCCGATGTTGATGGCGCACGAGTTGTGGCACGTGGCCGCACGCCATGCGCCGGCGCTGGCCACACGGCTGTATGCCGAGATGGGCTTCGAACCGATTGCGGAGCTGCAGTTTCCGTCGCAGTGGGCCGGCGTGCGCATCGCCAACCCGGACGCGCCATCCAACCGGCATGCCATGCGGGTGGCCATCGAGGGCCGCAGCGCCTGGGTGACGCCGGTGCTGGTCGCCATGCGCACCGAGTTGCAGGCCGACGAAACGTTCTTCAGCGTGATGGAGCCGCGCTTGCTCGAGGTCGTGCCGGGTGCCAACGGCGCGCCCAGCCTTGCCGCACAACGACAGGACGGGCAACCCCTGTGGCACCCGTTGGACGGGCCGCACGAATACCTGCGCCGGCTGGGCGGCAACACCGGCTACGTGATCCATCACGAAGAAGCGATGGCCGACAACGTTGCACTGCTGGTCACCGGACAGCGCGCGCGCAACCCCGAACTGCTGGCGCGCATCAAGACAGCACTGGCGGCGTCGCGATAGCGATCGCGGCGTGGCCGACGCTGGCTATGATGCGGCGCCGATGACACTGACTCGCTTGATCACGCTGAGCAGCGCCGTGCTGGCGGTTGCGCTCGCTTTCGTGCTCAACCCCACCGCGCAGAAGCACCGCGAGGCGATCCGCGCCGCGGTGAGCGACCGCAGCCCCGTGGCCGGTGCGCTCGGGCTGGGCGCGCTGACCGCCTTCACCAGCACCTACGAGTCCTGGGGCGTTTGCTCGTTCATGACAGTGAACCGCCGCACGGTCTCGGTCGGCGCATTCGGCATCGTGCACGTGCGCAGCACGGTGCTGCCCGAGCAGTGACGTGCGACCCGCCCTGGCGTGACGGCCCTTGTGACTGCGCCTGACTCATCCGATGGCATGGCGCCGGCGCACGACGCGCCGATCGCCTACATGCAGCGCACGCGCAGCTACTACCAGGCGCTCGGCTACGGCGCGCCGTATGAGTGGGCGCACTTTGCCGACGTGCCGTTCCGGCCGGTGGTGAAGTCGTTGGCCACATGCCGTGTCGGCCTGGTGACCACCGCGGCCCCTTACCAGGCCGACCGAGGTGATCAAGGTCCCGGCGCGCCGTACAACGCGGCGGCCAAGTTCTACCGCGTGTACTCCGGCGACACGTCGGTCGACCCCGACCTGCGCATCGCCCATGTGGCGATCGACCGCAAGCACACCACTGCCGAAGACCCAGGGAGCTACTTTCCGCTGGCGGCGCTGCGGCGCAGCGCGCACGCCGGACGCATCGGCGCGCTGGCACCACGCTTTCACGGCCTGCCCACCAACCGCAGCCAGCGTGCGACGCTGGACATCGACGTGCCCGAGCTGGTCGCGCGCTGCCGCGCCGATGCAGTGGACGCGGTGCTGCTGGTTCCCAACTGCCCGGTGTGCCACCAGAGCGTGAGCCTGGCGGCGCGTGCGCTCGAGCGTGCGGGCATCGCCACCGTGGTGATGGGGTGCGCCAAGGACATCGTCGAGCATGTGGGCGTGCCGCGGCTGTTGTTCTCGGACTTCCCGCTCGGCAACGCGGCGGGGCGCCCGGGTGACGTCGCCTCGCAGGACCTCACGCTGGACCTCGCGCTGCGCGTGCTGGAGGCCGCGCCGGCGGCGCGCACGACGGTGCAGTCACCGCTGCGCTGGAGCGACGACCCGGATTGGAAGCTCGACTACTGCAACATCGAGCGCCTGTCGTCCCAAGAGGTCCAGCGCCTGCGCGCTGAGTTCGACGCCGGCAAGGCGCTGGCGAAGCAGGCCAGGGACACCGCCGGCAGCGAACCTGTGGGCGAGAATCGCAGCCGGTGAGCGGGCGGGTCCAGCCGAGGAGCAAACAGCATGTCGCAACCGCAGATTCAGTTGGTGTTCAGCAGCGACGATCAGGCGTGGATCCGGCGCGAGCAGATCGCCGTGCCCAAGTTCTGGCAAGACCATGCGGTGGCGCCGCTGGTGGGCGACGTGCTGCGTTTCGGCGGCCGGCAGTTCGTGATCGAGGCCCGCGTCTGGGAGCAC
>DATKJN010000608.1:0-9480 GCA_035543655.1 Burkholderiaceae bacterium
GTGGTGCGCAACGAAATGGAGATGGGCGAGAACGACCCCGGCCGCATCCTGTTCCAGAAGACCATGGCGGCGATGTTCCAGTGGCACAACTACGCCAAGTCGACCATCGGCGCGCGCAGCGACGTGGAGAACGTCGACATCGGACGTCTGCAGGCGTTCTACCGCACCTACTACCAGCCCGACAACGCCACACTGGTCGTGTCGGGCAAGTTCGACGTGGCCAAGGTGAAGGCCTGGATCAACGAGTCGTTTGGACGCCTGGCCAAGCCCAAGCGCACGCTGCCGCGGCTCTACACGCTCGACCCGGCGCAGGACGGCGAGCGCGCCGTCACCATCCGGCGAGTCGGCGGCACTGCGCAGGTGATGCTCGGCTACCACGTGCCCGCCGGTGCACACCCCGACTACCCTGCGATGGAGCTGTACGCGCAGATCGTCGGCGACAGCCCGACGGGTCGTGCGCACAAGCGCCTGGTGGAGGCCGGATTGGCGGCGGCGGTCTATGCCGAGTCTCTCGCCACCGCCGACCCCGGCGTGGCGCTGTTCGGTGCGCAGTTTGCGGCCGGCCAGGACAGCGCCCGCGGTGCGCAGGCACTGATCCAGGTGATCGAGGGTGTGGGCGACGAACCAATCACCGACGAAGAATTCAAGCGCGCACAGACCAAATGGCTGAAGAACTGGGATCAGCAGTACAGCAACCCGGAGACCATCGGCCTGGTGCTGTCGGAGACGGTGGCGCAAGGCGACTGGCGCTTGTTGTTCCTGATGCGTGACCGGGTGCAGGCGCTGACGCGCGAGGACGTGCAACGTGCTGCGCAGGCGCGCTTCGTCGCAGCGAACCGCACACTGTCGAGCTACGTGCCCACCGAGAAGCCAGTGCGTGCGCCGGCCGACGCACCGCTCGACATGGCCGCGCAACTGAAGGATTTCAAGCCCAAGGCGTCTGCGGCGGCCGTGGCGCCGTTCGATTCGTCACCAGCCAGCATCGATGCGAAGACCCAGCGCTCCGCACTGGCCAACGGCATGAAGCTGGCGTTGTTGCCCAAGCCGACGCGCGGGCAGACCGTGCGTGTGGCGATGGCGATGCGCATCGGCAACGAACGCAGCTTGACCGGCCAGCGCGAGGTGTCGGAGCTGGTGGCCGGCATGATCGACAAAGGCGGAGGCGGCCTCACGCGCGTCCAGATCCAAGATCGGCTCGATGCGCTGAAGTCGGAGCTGCGCATCAGCTCCAGCGGCGACGAGGTGCGCGTCGACATGCTGTCGCGCCGCGAAACGTTGCCCGACGCGGTGGCGCTGTTGGCCCAGTTGCTGCGCAACCCGGCGTTCCCGCCGACGGCGCTCGAGGAGCTGAAGCGCCAGATCGCGTCGGAGATCGATGCGCAGCGCGACGACCCCGAGGCGATCGTGTCCAACACGCTGGCACGGCGCGGCGATCCGTACCCGCGTGGCGACGTGCGCCACGCGCGAAGCTTCGACGAACGGCAGCAGGACTCGATGGCCGTCACCGTCGAACGCATGAAGGAGTTCCACGCGCGCTTCTACGGAGCCAATCAAGCGCGGTTCGCGGCCGTGGGGGACTTCGATGTCGATGCGCTGCGCCGTGCGCTGGCCGCCGGCTTCGGCGACTGGACCGCAGCGGAGGCCATCGCCCGCGTGCCGCGGCCGGCGTTCGTCGCAGCGGCTGGCCGTGAGGTGGTGCGCACGCCGGACAAGCAGAACGCCACGCTCGGCGTGCAGATGCACCTGCAGCTGTCGGACAACGAAGCCGTGCACCCGGCGCTGATGCTGGCCAACTACATCCTCGGCGCCAACACGGACTCGCGACTGTTCAAGCGCATCCGCGAACGCGAGGGCTTGTCGTACAGCGTGTACAGCGCGCTCGACTGGGGCGACCTCGATGCGCACACCCTGTGGTATGGCTCGGCGATTTTTGCCCCGGCCAACGGCGTCAAGGTCGAGCAGGCGTTCCGCGACGAACTTGCGCGTGCGTTGAAAGACGGCTTCAGCGAACAAGAAGTCAGCGCCGCGAAGGTCGCGCTGCTGAACCTGCGGCGCCTGTCGCGGGCGCAGGACGAGCGCTTGGCCCAGGCGCTGCAACGCAACCTCGAGCTGGATCGCACGTTTGCGTTCGCGCAGCGTGTCGACACCTCGCTCGGTGCGCTGGCGGCGGGTCCGGTGAGCCAGGCGCTGCGTGCGTACATCAAGCCCGAGCAGCTGGCTTTCGTGCTGGCCGGAGACTTCAAGCAGCCCTGAAGGGCAACCGCTCGTTGAGCTCGTCGACGTAGCCTCGCACGCCGGCGCGCTCGGCATGCAGGAACTCGTCGATCGCGCGCGCGAATGCTGGGTGGGCCAGCCAGTGCGATGACGCCGTAGCGGCCGGCAACAGGCCGCGCGCCATCTTGTGCTCGCCCTGCGCGCCGCCCTCGAAGCGTTCGATGCCGTGCTCGATGCACCACTGCAGCGGCTGGTAGTAACAGGCTTCGAAGTGCAGGCAATCGATGAAACGCGTCGCACCCCAATAACGGCCGAATGCGGCCCTGTGCGCACGGTCGATCGCGATCAGCGACACCGCGACCGGCTCGCCGCCGATGCGCGCGACGAACAGCAGCCAGTGTTCGGCCATCTGATGCGCCATTGCGGCAAAGAAGGCGCGGGTCAGGTACGGGGTCGAGCCGTGAGCCTGGTAGGTCAGGACGTAGCAGCGGTGGAAGAAGTCCCACAGCTCGTCGGTGATCTCAGCGCCTTCGTAGGCGGTGAAGGCCACACCGGCGTCGGCCACCTTGCGCCGCTCCTGCTGGATCTTCTTGCGCTTTTCACGCTGCAGTTGTTTGAGAAACGCTTCGAACGTCGCAGGGGCGCCGGCGGCCTCGCGTGTCCAATGGAACTGCACGTTGTGCCGCTCGAGCCAGCCAGCCTCCCGCAGTGCGTGCGCATCGGCGTCGTCGTGGAACAGCACATGGGCCGATGACAGGGTGTGCTCGAGCGCATAGGCGTGCAGCGCTTTGGCCAGTGCGCGGCGCGCACGGTCGTCGTGTGCCATCAGCCGCGTACCGGGCACCGGCGTGAACGGCACCGCGATCAGCAGCTTGGGGTAGTAGCGCAAGCCGTGTCGTTGGTACGCATCGGCCCAGGCCCAGTCGAACACGTACTCGCCCCAGGAGTGTGTCTTCAAGTAGGCGGGCGCTGCAGCCTGCAACGTGTTGTCTCGCCACAGCGTGACGAAGCGCGGCGTCCAGCCGCTGCGCGGCCATGCGCTGTGTGACGCATGCAGGCCGGACAGGTAGTGCGCCCGCATGAACGGCGTGGGCGAGGGCTGCACGGCCAGCAGTGCGTCCCACGCAGTCATGTCCATGGCCGTGGGGTCATCGATGACCCGAATGACATAATCGTCCGGCCCGGTTTCGCTCACGGCGCCATGACGGGTTGCGCGTGGGTGGTGGTTCATCCCTTAGTTTGCTGCTGTCAACGTGTCAACGGTCCGAGTCGCGCTGGCGCAAATCAACCCCACGGTTGGCGATCTCGCCGGCAATGCAAAGTTGATTGCCGACGCCGCGCGTGAAGCCCACGCTGGCGGCGCGGCACTGATGATCGCACCGGAGCTGGCCCTGTCGGGTTATCCGCCTGAAGACCTGTTGCTGCGGCCGGCTTTCATGCAGGGCTGCACCGAGACCCTGCACGCGCTGGCACGCGAACTTGCTCCGCTCGCCGGTCTCACGGTGCTCCTCGGCCATCCCGCGCCGAGGGGGGCCGCCACGGCGCTGCGCACGCGCTCGCTCGCCGAGCCGGCCTGCTTCAATGCCGCCTCGGTGCTGCAGGGCGGCCGTGTGCAGGCGATGTACGCCAAGCGCGAATTGCCCAACTACCAAGTGTTCGACGAACGTCGCTACTTCGTGAGCGGGCGCGACGCGAAACTGGGGCCGGTGGTCTTCGAAGCCGGCGGCCTGCGTTTCGGCGTGCTGATCTGCGAAGACGCCTGGTTCGAGGAGCCGAGCGAGGCCGCGGTGCGCGCAGGTGCCCAGGTGCTGTGCGTGCTCAACGCGTCGCCGTTTCATCTCGACAAGAGCGGCGAACGCGAGGCTCGCATGGTCGAGCGCGCACAACAAGTGGGCGTGCCGCTCTTGTATACCCACTTGGTGGGCGGGCAGGACGAGATTGTGTTTGACGGCGCGTCGTTCGCGGCCGATGCCAACGGCCGCGTCGTTGTACGCGGGCGCTGCTTCGAGTCCGAACTGGTGTGGGTCGACATCGACCCCGCGGGGGCCTTGGCTGGTACCTGCCACCCCACGCCGGAGTTGGAGGCGCAGGCGTGGCAGGCACTCGTCACCGGCGTGCGCGATTACCTGGGCAAGAACGGCTTCCCCGGCGCGATCATCGGCTTGTCAGGGGGTATCGACTCGGCGCTGGTGTTGGCCATCGCGGTCGACGCCCTGGGTGCGGATCGCGTGCGCACGGTGATGATGCCTTCGCCCTACACAGCCGACATCTCGTGGATCGACGCGCGCGAGATGGCGCAGCGCCTGGGCGTGCGCTACGACGAGATCGCCATTGCGCCGATGTTCGACGCCTTCCGTGGCGCGCTGGCCGAGGAGTTTCGCGGTCTGCCCGAGGACGCCACCGAAGAGAACATCCAGGCGCGCATCCGTGGCACCTTGCTGATGGCGCTGTCCAACAAACACGGCTCGATCGTGCTGACCACCGGCAACAAGAGCGAGATGGCCACCGGTTACTGCACGTTATACGGCGACATGGCAGGCGGCTTCGCCGTGATCAAGGACGTGGCCAAGACACTGGTGTACCGACTGGCTCGATGGAAGAACGAACAGCCCAACCAGCGAGCCGATGGCTCGGTTGGGCCGGTGATTCCCGAGCGCATCATCACGCGCGCGCCGTCGGCCGAGTTGCGCCCGGACCAGACCGATCAGGACAGCTTGCCGCCGTACGACGTGCTGGACGCGATCCTGGCGCGCTACATGGAAGAAGATCAAAGCATCGAGGAGATCGTCGCGGCTGGCTTCCCACGCACCGACGTGGAGCGCGTGACACGCCTCATCAAGGTGAACGAGTACAAGCGACGCCAGGCGCCGATCGGCATTCGCATCACCCACCGCGCTTTCGGGCGTGATTGGCGCTACCCCATCACCTCGAAGTTCCGTGCTTAAATCCGGTCGACGATCGCATCGCCATCCGGGAGTCTTCATGAAGCAGATCACCGCCATCATCAAACCCTTCAAGCTCGAAGAGGTTCGCGAGGCGCTGGCCGAGGTCGGCGTGTCGGGGTTGACGGTCACCGAGGTCAAGGGATTCGGGCGCCAGAAGGGTCACACTGAGCTGTACCGCGGCGCGGAGTACGTGGTGGACTTCCTGCCGAAGGTGAAGATCGAGGTGGTGGTGAAGGATGCGGAAGTAGAACGCTGCATCGATGCGATCGTGAAAGCGGCCAAGACCGGCAAGATCGGCGACGGCAAGATCTTCGTCACCCAGGTCGAGCAGGTGGTGCGCATCCGCACCGGCGAGACCGACGAAGCCGCAGTCTGACGCCCTAGCAGCGCCGCGCCGTCAAATGCGGCGCAGGTCGTCGGGCGCGCTGTCGCGTTGTGCCCGCTCGAGGGCATCGAGCAACGCGTCGGGATCTGCGCTGACGCGGACCATGTCGAGTTGATCGCGTGTGACGAAGCCGGACTCGATGGCGTGCGCCATCATCGCGACCAGCGGCTGAAAGTAGCCCGCGGTGTCGAGCAACCCGATCGGCTGATCGTGGTAGCCGAGGTGGCGCCAGCTCCACACCTCGAACAGTTCTTCGAAGGTGCCGATGCCGCCGGGCAGCGCGATGAACGCATCGCAGCCACTGGCCATCAGATGCTTGCGCTCGTGCATGGTGGTCACGACGTGCAACTGCGTCAGACCGGTGTGGCCAACCTCTCGCCGCATCAATGATTCGGGGATCACACCGGTCACGGCACCGCCAGCCGCGAGCGCGGCGTCGGCCACGCGACCCATCAGGCCAACGCGTCCGCCGCCATACACCATGTGCCAGCCGCGGCGGCCGATCGATGTGCCGATGCGTTCGGCCGCTCGCAGATACTCGGGTCGACTGCCGTCTCGCGACCCGCAATAGACGCACACGCGCGGGGCATTCGTCATCCAGCGCTCCACAGGCGCCACAACGCGCTCGCCCACAGCAATCCGCAGGTCACGAGCGCGAGCATCACGGCGGCGCTGCCGATGTCCTTGGCGCGTTTGGACAGCGGGTGCAAATCGGGTGACACACGATCGACCACCGTTTCGATCGCCGAGTTGAGCAGTTCGACGATCAGCACCAGCATCACTGAGGCGCCCAACAGCGCGCTCTCGATCCAGCTTTGTCCGAGCCAGACCGCGGCCGGCAACAACACCAGCGCGATCACGCATTCCTGGCGAAACGCGCTTTCATGCCGCCACGCGGCGCCGAGACCGGCGATCGAGTAGCCGGTGGCGTGCACGATGCGCTCCAAGCCGCCACGGACCTTCTGCGGGTGCGTCATGACACCGATTGTGCCGGTGCCGGCTGCATCTCCCGTGAGTCGACCAGTTGCGTGCCGCACAGCGCATCGTGCAGAAACTGGCGGTCGGTGCGCAGCCTGGCGAGCAGTGCATAGGCGAGCATGCCGACCGCCACGATGACCACAAACGCCAACGTGCTGCGAATCCCCGAGAAGTGCGCCGACGCCAGCGCCGGCAGGAACCACAGCCAACTCGCGGCATAACGGGCGAATGCACGTGCCTGGCTCGGCGCGCTGCCGGCGCGAGTTTGCAATCGGATGTGCCAGGTCTTCATCGCCAGCGTCTGCCCGCTGCGCGACCAGAAGCCTGCAAAGTAGATGCCCAGCACGATGAACAGAAACAGCTGCAGCCCGGTACTGCCCTGCAGTGCATGGCGCTGCTGTGTCAGGCTCGAGTACAGGTAGCCCGCGGTCATCACCACGCCGAACAGCAGCACCGACTCGTACACCATGCACGCCAGGCGGCGGCGGATGCTGGGCGCCACCGAGGCATCCAGCGGCTCACCAGCGGTCATGGGTGCGCGGCTGGGGCCGAGGCAGCCGGGCGCATGCCAGCTCCTTGCGGCCCGCGCTTGGGCAGCAAGGTGTCGCGATCGACGAAGCCGGGTGTCGCGGCGATCTTTGGCATCCCCGCCTGCTGATGCGGCGGCGGGGTCGGCTGGCGCGTGACCAGCGTGGTGGTGGCACCGGGCGATGCCTGCACGACCGTTGGCGCCACCGGTCGTGTGGGCCGATCGGCGGAGAACGAAGGGTTGGGCACGATATTGCGTTTGACACTGGCCTCGGGCGGAGGCTTTTGGTCAGGCTTGGGTGCCTTGGCCTTTGTGTCTGCGCTGCTGCGGGTCGCCAGTGCCTGACGCTGGTCTTCGGGCAAGGCCTGGTAGGCCTGCCATCTGTCCTGGCGCTCTTGTTGCGGGAGCTGCTTCGCCTCTTGGTAGTTCAAGCGCGCCCGCGCGCGTTCGCTGGGCGTCATGCGGGCCCACTCACTCATGCGCGCCTGCAACCGCTCCTGTTCGCTCGGCGGCAGCTTGGGGTAGCGCGCCGCAATGTCGAGCCACTTGGACTTGCGCGGCCCATCGATCGAGGCCCAGTCGTTTTGCAGCGGAGCGAGCGTGGCGCGCTGCTGAGGCGACAGCGCCTGCCAAACCGGCCCGGGAGACTCGATGGGGGCACGCTTCACCGGCGACGGTTGGGGCTGCGCCCACGCCAGAGGCCCAAACGCCAACGCCAGGGCAAGCACGACCCCTCGACGCAGGCGCGCCGGCAAGATGGGAGCGATCACCCAATCGATCACTGCAGCGTCACTCCGCCGCACGCGGTGATTTCAAGAACTCGGCGAAGCCGGGGTCGGTATACGCCTGCGGCGGGAGGTCGTCCGTGAGGATGGCTTCATCGATCTCGACCGCGGCACCGATCTGCTGTTCCAGGTAGGTGCGCTGGATCACGAACAAACCGGCCAGCAGCAGCGCCAGCGGAACCACCGAGGCCAACCGAAGCCACCAAGACGGCGGGCCAGCCATCACCGCCGAGCCATTGCCTTGGACTTGCCAAGCGGGCGCCGCCGACAGCTTGCGCAGCTGGCGCGCCCGGTCAACGGCCTGCTGTCGGGCCACGCGCAGGCGCTCGGTGATGTCGTTGGGCAGTTCGTCGGCGCGCTGGGTCAATCGGGCGGTGATGCGCCGCCCGACCCGTGCCTCCAGCACGTCGGGGTGCGGCGACAGCCCGGAGGCCGCGCGGAAAGTGGTTGTTTTACGGCCGTTCATGGTTCGATTCCCTTGGCTCTCAGGGCTTTGGCCAGCGCATGGACCGCCCTGGAACAGTGGGTTTTGACGCTGCCCTCGGAACAACCCATGACGGCGGCCGTCTCGGCCACATCGAGTTCTTCCCAGTAACGAAGTAGGAAAGCCTGCCGTTGACGCTGGGGGAGTTGTTCCACTTCTTGCTCGATCTGAAGCAGGATTTGAGCCCGCCCGACCGTGTCGGAGGCGCTTTCGGTGCCCAGCGCGTCGTCCGCGACCTGCAGAGTCTCCAGCAGGTCGAAATCCCCAGCGTCGCCCTCGACCTCGAAATCCGAGAAGTTTTGCACCACCGCATTGCGCACCCGCTGGCGACGGAACCAATCCATCGTCGCGTTGGACAGGATGCGCTGGAACAGCAGCGGGAGTTCAGCGATCGGGCGGTCGGCGTACTTCTCGGCCAGGCGGATCATCGAGTCCTGCACGATGTCGAGCGCCGCCTCGTCGTCGCGCACGGCGTAGGCGGTTCGCTTGAACGCCCGTTTCTCGACGCTCTTGAGAAAATCGGACAGTTCGTGGTCGGTCGCCAATGCGCGAGACCGGGTGCGCAAGCCCCGGTTTTTTTGGGCGGCGGGATTATCGCACCGGGATTTCGGCTATCCCGGGGGTCGCGAACATGCCCGCTGCGATGACATAATGCTGCTTAGCACAACGCAGTAAGGGTCATGTGCGTCGCCCGACAGCGGGCGAGTCGCCATGCACCGCGCAGGCTCCACATCCACCTCACGAGGGTGCGAGCAGGGGCACCGATGGTTTTTCGTTAGAGAAAATCACAGAGGTTCGAGATGGACATGTCTGCCGCGGAAATCAAGCGCGCCGCATCGGCGCCACCGCAAATCAACGCTTCCGGCGCCGAAACGATCAACGGCGCTGAAATCCTCGTGCGCTGCCTGCAGGCCGAAGGGGTCAAGTACCTCTGGGGCTACCCCGGTGGCGCGGTGTTGTACATCTACGACGCGCTGTACAAACAGCAGGGCATCGAACACGTGCTGGTGCGCCACGAGCAGGCGGCCGTGCACGCGGCCGATGGCTATGCGCGAGCGACCGGCGAAGTCGGTGTGGCACTGGTCACGTCGGGCCCGGGCGTCACCAACGCGGTGACGGGCATCGCCACCGCGTACATGGATTCGATCCCGATGGTGATC